>VENG01000017.1 GCA_009711705.1 Bacillota bacterium | reverse complement strand
TAAAAATGAATATAAAAAGTGGCTCAATATTTTCTCAGCGCTTTTCCAAAAGTGGCTCACTTTTTTATCAGCGTTAGTGGCTCAATATTTTCCTGGCGAGTGGCTCACAATTCTCTTGACAATCGCAATTTAGGCGCATTAATTCTGTTTAAACATATTATTATGCCAAGTATATTAAAAATGAGCACGGATTTTCCACGTAGGATTTTCTTTGCAGAGAATAGAATAATAATTTAAGTGTAAGTAACTGTAATCGAGAAGGGGAGAGGGTTTTGAAGTTTGAAGAGGCAATGGATTACCTGCGCAATTTAACAAAGTTTGGTATGAATTTTGGGTTGGGTCGAATTTCCGAGCTTATGCGCAGGTTGGGTAATCCCCAGGATAAATTGCAAATTGTACACATTGGTGGGACCAACGGAAAAGGTTCAACCGGGGCCATGATAGCTGCTGCCCTGGCGGCCGGGGGGTACCGTGTGGGTACTTTTACATCGCCCCACCTTCATTCGTATACCGAGAGGTACCGTATAAACGGTGAGGAAATTACCGGCGGTGATATTGCAAATTTGATAGAAAGGCTGCGCCCCCACCTGGAGACTATGGTCAAAGAAGGGTTTGAGCATCCCACGGAATTTGAAGTCAGCACTGCCTTAGCATTTTGCTATTTTCTGGAGCAGCAGGTAGACCTTCTTGCCCTGGAGGTAGGACTGGGCGGAGCCATAGATTCCACCAATGTAATCAACAAACCCCTGGTTTCAGTGATCACCAATGTGGCGATGGATCATATGGATTACCTGGGACAAACTGTAACTGAAATAGCCCGGGTAAAAGTAGGAATCATTAAAGACAGAGTACCCGTGGTTACGGCCTCGCAAAACCCTGCTGTGCTAAAGGTGATTCGCAAGGCATGTGAACAGCACAAATCACCCCTTGTGTCGGTGGGACAGGATGTTACCTGGGAGTCGGTGGGGGATATTTCATTGCAAGGACAGCGTCTTAACATAAAGGGACGGCGAGCATTTCACGGAAATATTTTAATTCCACTGCTTGGGCGTCATCAGTTGGAGAATACGGCTACAGCTATAGCCGTGCTGGAAATACTTGGCGATGCCGGCTACCAAATATCCGGCGAGGCTATAAGGCAGGGTTTAATGTTAACCCGATGGCCCGCGCGTATGGAAATAGTACGGGAAAAGCCTATGGTATTGATTGACGCGGCTCACAATTATGAGGGTGCTAAAAGCCTCCGGCAGGCATTGGATGATTATTTTCCCACGCGGCAGGTGGTGCTGGTGATGGGTATGTTGGGGGATAAGGAGCGCGGCCGGGTGGTGGCAGAACTTGCCCCCCGGGCACGCATGGCCGTAATTACTAAGCCCAACAGCCCGCGGGCCGGAGATTGGCAGCAGCTGGCCGAGGAAATACGCCCGCTGGTATCTGAGGTTAGGGTGGTGGAGGAAATAAAAGCAGCGGTTACCCAGGGAATTGAAGATGCCGGTTCGGGTGATCTCGTTTGCATCACCGGTTCGTTTTACATGGTGGCCGAAGCAAGGGAATACCTGGTATCTGAGTTGAAATGGTAATTTAATGTGGATTGTATAATGGAGAAGGCGTTATCCAGCCTTTTAACTTGCCAAATTTGCATAGTTTATCAAAAAGAGATGCTTCATCTTGCAGGAAAGCCAAAAACATGCTGCGGAGTGAATCATTTGTAATCATACACCGGCTGATGCGGGCCAGGTAATCCATATGACTTTGACGCCTTCGAATATTTGTTTGAATAAAAATCTGTCGCTAAAGTATATGCTGTTTTTTTCCTGGTTCTTAAAGGATTTAGGGGGCCTTTCCGGCAGTGGAACACTGAATTGGTTGAGCTGCTGTTCAAGGTTATTAATTTGAGTTTCTAAAACCTTTTCCAGCCCGTATTTTATGATTTCCCGCAGATCCTTGTCGTGGGCAAAGTTATGATATATCTGTGTCTCTTCAATGCATTTATACCTTGCGGCAGTAAAATCCCACAGCAAAGAAGCTTCTGTAATGCTTAATGCGGGTGGAGAGGATGTTTCAGCTTTACCTATGTGGAAATGCCAATTTGCACCATAAGGATTCCTCCGTGGATGTGTGTTGCCCATAGTATGTTTTTTAAGTTCCAGCCCTATTCTTTTGCATTCAATCTTAGGTCAACCCTCTCTCTGAGGGTTTTTTTTACTGCCGTCATAGTGGCGCCCATTTTGGATGCGGAATAACCATAGGACCCATTATCACCGGTATCCGTACTGCGGCTAAAATGCGCCACTTAAGGGGGATATTCTTAAGCAAGAGGGTACCCTCCTATTATCATCTAACTAATTAGCATTCATATGTAAATAGCCTAATGACTTGGGTGATTTCTAATTGTCTTTATCTTCGTTTAAAACAAAAATGAATTTTTGTAGTAGAGCTTCCAAAGCTTTGATTTCCTCTTTATTCATTTTTACATTAATCAAACTTAAAACATGTTCATTGAAGTTGGGGATTTTGCCTTTAAGGAATTTACCTTTTTCCGTTAGGTATAATCTTACAATTCTACGATCTTTATCATTCCTTTTTCTCCGGATTAAACCGTCCCTTTCCATCCGGTCAGCAAGAGCCGTGACAGTACTTGTTTTAAGTCCCAATCTTTCTCCCAATTCAGTGATGGTTAATTCATCTTCCAGCCAAAGCTTTTCCAGAGCTCCGAGCTGCGCAGGAGTAACGTCATGTGCTTCGGCGAATTTTAAAAAGTGATTTTGTATTGTTCTAAAAGCCCGGTAAATATTGCGTGTCAATGATGCATTTTCCACTGCCGACCTCTCCAGATTAAAAATAATTAGTATGCTAAATTATATCCATGATAGGCACCAATGTCCAGTAATTTACCGCTTTATTACCTGTATACATCGCCTGTGATGTAAGTGTTAATCAAAAAGAGAAGCCCCTGTTTCAGAGGCTTCTCTTTTTGGTTTTAGAACAAATTTAGCCTGCACCGGTCCTGCTGCCTGTTGCTTGTCCGCCGGAAGATGGCTCTTTTTTACTCTTTTCTTTAAAAAAGAACAAAGGGGGAATGGCTGCAAAGGCAAAAAGGCTGGCTACTAAAAAGGTATCGTCAATAGCCATCACCATTGCCTTTTTCTGTGCCGCTCCCATGATTAGCATAATCGCCGTGCCCATGCCCTCCTGCAAATTGCCACCGGATAAGCCCTGGACCTTTTGCACTACCTGCTGTACAGCGGAGGAGGAAGATGTTACGGTCTCGGACAGGTGTGTATAGTGAAAGTTTTGCCTATTTTGGATTATTACCGTTAAAATAGCTACTCCGAAAGAAGCAGATACTTGCCTAAAAACATTCATTAAGGAAGAAGCCCTTCCTACCAAGTGTTTAGATACCACATTCATGCCTGCGGCGTTTACCGGCATCATGGCTAGCCCTATGCCAACAGACCTAACCATCATCAAAGCCGTTATATAATGGGCTGAAGTATCCAGGGATAAATTTTGAAGTTCCCAGGTGGTTATCCCTAAAATAGTAATGCCTGTAATTCCAAGGGGCTTGACTCCGAAACGGTCAAACAAAAAGCCGCTCACCGGATTTAGTGCTCCGGTGATTAGTGCGGCAGGCATAAGGATGAGCCCGGTTTTTAAAGCCGTTAGCCCCATGAGGTTTTGAGTAAATAAGGGGATTAGGAATATGCCCCCGAAAAGTCCTACGGTAAGGAATGCTGTAGTAACAATACTTAAAGTGAAAGTGGTATTTTTTAAAAGCCTTAAATCCAGCATAGGCTGGTCAATGCTCAGCTCCACGATAATAAATAAAAGCAAAGAAAAAAAGGAGAAAGTCAGCAGCATTACTATGAAAAAAGAATCCCACCCTTTACCGGGAGCTTCGCTCAAAGCCAGCAGCAGGGCAAATAGGCCGGTTGTGGAGAGTAAAAAACCCCAAAAGTCAAATTTACTGCCCCTAGCTTTGGGCGTTTCCTCAAGTATAATTGAACATAAAATGACACCGAGGACACCTACCGGTACGTTACTTACAAATAGGAACCGCCAGCTGGAATGTTCAATTAGATATCCCCCTAATGTAGGTCCAATAGCAGGTCCCATAATTGCCGCCATGCCCCAAAACCCCAGGGCCATTCCTATTTTATCCCGGGGTACGATTCGGTAAATAATAGCCATGCTTACCGGCATTATGGCACCGCCACCTATACCCTGCAAGACTCGAAAGGCGATAAGAGAATTGGTGTTCCAGGCCGTTGCACATAAAACAGACCCGGCGGTAAATATACCCAATGCGGTAATGAAGAGTCGTTTGGTGCCAAATTTGTCACCTAGAAAGCCGGTAATGGGAATCACTACTCCCGATGTTAGCATGTATGCTGTGAGTACCCACTGTATTTCACTTTCAGACACTCCGAAAATGCTCATTAGTTCCGGTATGGCTACGTTTACGGAACTGTTGTTAAGAATGGCTGAGAAGGCACCTATAACAATAACAAACAGCGGTAGCCAAAAAGATTTCTCCTGTGTATTATCTTTGCTAGTCAACGTTGAACCTCCACTGATAAGTGTTACTAAGTTAACTAATAGCATGAAAAAAATTTGCATGCTAATTATATAGGCGACTTGCTTACTTGTCCATTCCTTATTTCTTCGAAATTACCATGGGGTATAGTAGTGGAAGCAGATCATTGCGCGTACTGAATAAGCGGTCTAAGATCACTTATTCAATTTTGATGTAAAATTAAGGATACAGCTTGTCACAAATTGGCCGGAATGATAGACTGTTAATAGGTAACAGTGGTATGTATAATGTTTGTAAAGGGTACCATAATTTTTGTAACGATAGGGCGTGGATACATAGTGATTAGGTCTGCAAGAAGTCCCTGGATACTTTTACTGCTTTTGATTGCGGGAGCGCTGGTAGGCAGTGCCATCACCCAATCTTTAAGCATGGTGCCTTACATACACTCAACTGCTTCGTTTGGACTAACTCCGCCTGCAGTGTTGGACCTTCATTTTGCTTCTTTAACATTTGGGTTTAGTATCACACTGGGACCGCTTACAGCCCTGGGAATGATACTGGGCTTGGTAATTTATAGGCGAATTTAGTTGTGGAGGTTAAGCGTGAACAGCATTATTTTAGCTTCTTCATCACCGCGCAGGCAGGAGCTGTTTAGGCAGCTAAATATACCGTTTGATGTAAAAGTAGCTGGTATTGACGAGAGTGTAGAAAAGGACATTACCCCGGGGACCTTGGTGGAAACCCTGGCTTTGCGCAAAGCCCGTGCGGTGGCCAGTGAAGTTGAAGGTGGTCTTGTGGTTGGCTCTGATACGGTGGTTGCCCTCTGTGATCGGGTATTAGGAAAGCCAATTGATCACAAAGATGCCTTTCGTATGTTGGACTGCTTGCAGGGCCGTTCGCACAAGGTTTTTACCGGCCTGGCAGTCATTGACGCTGTCACCGGTAGATTTGTTTCCACGTACGAGTGTACGATTGTACACTTCCGGAAGGCGGAACCTGGAGAAATTGAGGCCTATGTAGCTACAGGTGAGCCTTTGGACAAGGCAGGTGCCTATGGAATTCAAGGCCTGGGGGCTGTATTCGTAAGCAAGATAGAGGGATGTTATTTTAATGTGGTGGGGTTGCCCGTGGCTAGACTGGTAGAAGTTCTGGGCCAATTTGGGGTTTCAGTTACCGGCTTTTGGGAGAAAAAATATGAATGAGGATAGAGCTTATCATGGTACCATAAAGGAAATGCCAACCGCATTGAGGCCCAGGGAACGCCTGCTGCAGGAAGGTCCGGGGGCCGTTTCGGATATTGAATTGCTGGCTATTATGCTGCGTACAGGGACTCCTGAGATGAGTGCCATAGATTTGGCCGCCTTGCTTTTAACTAAACACGAAAACCTTCGCAATCTTCTACAGGTTTCAGTGGAAGAGTTGAATTCTATTAAAGGAATAGGTATGGCTAAGGCCGCGCAATTGCGTGCAGCTTTGGAATTAGGTCGCCGGGTGGCGGTAACTGTAGCGGGAGACCGTGTTTCCATACGCTCGCCCGAGGACGCGGCCGGAATGGTGATGGAGGAAATGCGTTATTTAGATAAGGAGCATTTTTTTGCATTATTGCTAAACGTTAAAAATCAAGTGATGGCCAAAGAATTGATTTCCATTGGTACACTTAATACGTCATCGGTACATCCGCGGGAGCTTTTTAAACCTGCGATTCGCCGCAGTGCGGCTTCGATTATATTAGTGCATAATCATCCCAGCGGGGACCCGGAACCAAGCCGGGAGGATCATGAAGTTACAGATCGCCTGGTGGAGGCCGGCAAGTTACTGGGGATTGACGTATTAGACCATATAATAATAGGTGATAATACATTTACAAGTTTTAAAGCTAAAGGACTTATCTAGTTGTTGAAAAACTTTACTAAATTAATAAGGAAGGGGCCGTAAAATGCGTTTCGGTCTATTTTCCAAGGACATGGGTATAGATTTGGGAACCGCAAATTCCCTCGTTTACGTTAAAGCCAAAGGAATAGTTTTGCGTGAACCGTCTGTAGTAGCGATACAAAGAGACAGTGGACAGGTTTTGGCAGTGGGAGAAGAGGCTAAACAAATGATCGGCCGCACGCCGGGCAACATTATAGCCATTCGTCCCATGAAAGACGGTGTCATTGCCGATTTTGATGTAACGCAAAGTATGATTAAGTATTTTATAAACAAGGCCCTGCGGGCGAGGTCCTTTTTAGTACGCCCACGCGTAGTGGTTTCCGTTCCTTCAGGGGTTACTGCCGTCGAAGAGCGGGCGGTAAGGGAAGCTGCCTTACAGGCCGGGGCCCGGGAAGCATACTTGATTGAGGAACCAATGGCAGCAGCCATTGGGGCGGGACTCCCGGTTCATGAACCTACCGGTAACATGATTGTAGATATAGGTGGTGGTACCACCGAAGTTGCCGTGATATCTTTAGGCGGAATAGTAATCAGCCGGTCGATACGCATTGCCGGCGATGAAATGGATGAAGCTATAATTCAGCACGTAAAAAAGGCCTATAACTTAATGATTGGGGAACGTACCTCAGAAGAGATTAAAATAGTGATAGGGACTGCCTATAAAGATGAGTCCCTGGATAACTTTGAGGTCAGGGGCCGTGATCTGGTAAGCGGGCTGCCCAAGACAGTAGAAATAACGTCTGAAGAAATATATAACGCGCTTTCCGAACCTGTCTCGAATATCCTTGAGGCTATTACAAGCACTTTGGAACATACCCCGCCGGAGTTAGCGGCGGATATAATGGACCGGGGAATAGTGATGGCAGGCGGTGGCTCTTTACTGCGGGGGTTGGACAGGCTGGTCAGTGAGCAAACCGGTATGCCGGTACATTTAGCCGACGATCCCCTGCTTTCAGTTGCTTACGGCACCGGGCGCGTGCTGGAGAACATAGATGTGCTTCGCAAGGTGCTTATCCAACCCAAGAAATTGGCTTAGAAAAAGGTGTGGTGAGTTGCCTTGCGCTCTATTACGTTTAAAAAGGCTCTTTTAACCATTGCTATTCTGTTGCTGGTAGTTTTTACGGTACAGAATGCCGGAAAAGAAAAGGAATTAAATGCGGTGGAAGGTTTTCTGCGGGACAGCTTAGCCCCGGTCTACCAATTATTGAATTTTACCGGCCAAAAGGTTAAGGACTGGGTTTCTTATCCCACTGCGCTGTTGGAGGCCTCCCGGCAAAATGAGCAACTGCGGGAAAAAGTTAGTCGCCTGGAGGCCAATGTTCGCCAGGAGGAGGAAATAAGGCAGGAAAATAAGAGGTTAAAACGGCTATTGAATTGGCAGCAAAATGAAGGGCAGCTGTACGATTCCGTTGCGGCCTCAATAATAGCTCGTCACCCGGATAACTGGTTTGGTACAGTGGTGGTGAACAAAGGAAGGGAAGACGGCCTTAAGCCCAACATGACTGTTGTTGCACCCACGGGCCTAGTAGGCAGGATCATCAATGCATCTGCAAAAACATCGGAAGTACTGTTAATAACCGATCCCCGCAGCGGTGTGGGAGCGTTAATACAGAAAACAAGAGCACCTGGAATATTAGAGGGCATTGCTTCCGGCTCCATTTATCTGCGCATGAATCATATACCCGCAAATATAATGGTTACAGAGGGGCAAACAGTAGTTACTTCCGGGCAAGGAAGTCTTTATTCTAAGGGCATAGCTATTGGTGCGGTGGTGAATGTGGATAAGGTTACGTCAGGCCTTTTTAAAGTGGCGACCATTAAACCTTTCGTGGATTTCAACAGACTGGAAGAAGTGTTGGTAATCAAATGACTAGGGGGTCAAGCTTTGCGATTTTTTATTCTCGGTGTTTTAATGTTGCTGGCCCTGGTGATTCAGGTTACATTGGCAGAGTATATTCAGTTCTGGGGTAAAAAGCCCGACCTGGTGTTAATTTTGATAGCAGTAAACGGCTTCCTCCGCGGGACAAGGGAGGGGGCTTTTTCTGGTTTTGCGGCGGGTTTACTTAAAGACCTGATTTCCGGGAATCTCTGGGGGGTAGGTGTTGTGTCCGGTTTAGTTGTAGGCTATGCAGCTGGTTTTGCCGAGTCCCGTCTGTTTAAAGAGAATCGTGTTATTGTTTTCGGTGTGATCTGGGTAACTTCCTTTCTCGGGCAGTTGGTATCATATATACTTTTGTCCATGACCGGCTTAGGACTGGCCCCCGGGATTGCTGCCTGGCAAATAATAATACCTACATCAACTTATAATGCCCTGTTGGGTATTGTTTTTTATGGACTTTATTACCGTTCAGTGCAGAAAGGATTGCTAAGCAGGGAGGCGAAAGTATAATAACTATCGCCTCAATTATATAGCCAGAAAGGGTAGCGTGTTCATGAAACGTAAGATTGCTAATAAAAAATCATTGATATTGGTGGTTATCATTGGGTTGATATTCGTTACCCTGGCCGGACGCCTGGCATTTCTTCAGCTTGTGCAAACCCAAAGGTATCAGGGTTTGGCCCAGAATAACCTGATACGTATTATTCCAATTACAGCACCCAGGGGAGAAATAAGGGATCGTAACGGTGAACTGCTGGTGGATAACCAGCCTGTATATACATTGTCCCTTTCCTTTTTGGGTGTAAGTGAACAAAAACAACGACAGGTTGAAAAATTGGTAGCTAATATATTAGCTCGGGACAAAAATGTGGGCCGGGATGTCTCCTGGTGGACTAATGAGATAAAAAAGTCTTTAGAAAAGCAGGCCCGTCCCTTTGAGCCCGTAAAGGTTGCCATTGACGTTTCCTGGGAAACAGTTGTTCAAGTACGCGAGCGTCAAATGGAATTGCCGGGTGTGATAGTGGAAGAAGAGCCTATCCGTAATTACCCGCAAGGGGAATTGTTAACTCATGTGCTGGGATATGTGCGAGAAATAAAAGAAGAGCAGCTAAAAGCACGCGAACAAGAAGGGTACCGCATGGGAGACTTGTATGGACAGGCGGGCCTGGAAAATGCATTTGAAAGTTACTTAAGAGGTGAAAAGGGAGCGCGTCAGATTGAGGTTGATGCCTATGGCCGCCCGGTTGATTATCGAGGGGTTAAAGAGCCTGTGCCGGGGGATAATCTTACGTTAACCATTGACTATCGCCTGCAAAAGGCTGCCGAAGAGGCGCTGGTAAGCGGGATCGAAAGAGCTCAAAAAAATGGCTTTGAAGAGGCCAATGGCGGTGCGGTAGTGGTTTTGGATGTAAGAACCGGCGCCGTGTTGGCCATGGCCAGTTACCCATCTTATGACCCTTCCGTATTTGTAGACATGCTATCAGTGGAAGAGTGGGAAGAAATGCAACAAACCCGGGCCTTGTCCAACCGTGCCCTGGGCAGCTATGCACCGGGTTCAATATTTAAAATGGTCACTGCTACCGCCATTTTGGAAAATGACGTGGTTGACCCAACTTATTCCATTCCAGATCCCGGCTATTATTTTTTGGGGCGTCGTTATAATGATTGGAAACCGGATGGGCACGGTAGGGTAAATCTGCGTAAGGCAATCAAGGTTTCTTGTAATACTTATTTTTTTAAGTACGGTAGGGCCGTTGGGCAAAGGGCGATTGCCCATTATGCTCATGAGTACGGGTTAGGGGAAAAGACAGGTATAGAGCTTCCCGGTGAGCAGGCTGGTGTGGTGCCCACTCCTGAATATAAGTATAATACATCCAAAGCCGTATTAATGCGATATAATAAAGAATTTCAGAAGGTGACAAATAAATACGAGCAACTTATAGCCCAGGCAAAAAAGATGCACAACGACGAGAAGGTGCAAAGATTAAAAAAAGAACGGGATAAAGAGATTGAATCCCTTTTGGATGCATATTCCTTTGATCTGGAATGGCAGGCCTTTGATACTTTAAATATGTCCATAGGCCAGGGATACAACTGGTATACCCCGCTTCAGATGGCAAATTATGTCGCCACAATAGCTAACGGAGGGGAACTGCTACAGCCTTATATTGTGAAGCAGATAACCGACCCTGACGGCGAGAGTAAAAAGTCCTTTGGGCCGCAGGTTCGTAGACAGGTCAATGTATCCCCTGAGACGATCGAAATTGTACAAGAAGGAATGCGGATGGTTACCGAGCCGGGTGGTACTGCACATTGGTCATTCAGAGATTTTCCGCTGACGGTTGCAGCAAAGACAGGCTCAGCAGAGGTGCTTAACCATGATACCCATTCCCAGTTTGTTACCTATACACCATATGAAAAGCCCGAAATAGCGGTGGCGGCAGTGGTAGAGTACGGTGGCCACGGAAGTGATAGTGCCGGTCCCATTACACGCGAAATAATGGATGCTTATGTAAAGATAACCAGAGGAGAGGAATTCGGCAAACCGAAACAGCGTGAAGTGAATAATGCCGGGACTGTAGAAAGGGAACCATCCCCCCCCCAGGAGAATGCCGTGGAGCAAGAAACAACCATTCCCAACAGCCAAGCCCAACAAGTACAAGCGGGCACCGATGAGAATACGCCTCAAATTGAGGATGAACCGCCGGCTGATTCTAGTTCCCAGCCCCCAACCGCAAATAATCCACCCTCTGATGGGCTCGTCAACGAGGAGGAGACTCTGCAGCAAGAGGACCAGCAGCCGGAAGAACAGTAAAACTTAGAGCTGTCTACCGGGAGAAGCCATAGGCATAAAAAAGGGCAGGTATGTCCTTTTTTTTTTGTATTTATTAGCAGGATTTGGTTATTGGTTGTAGAAACTCTAATTCAGTTGTATTTGCAGGAGGAGAATTCCCTTGACTGAAGATAGTAATAGCAGTTCTCTGGTAAGATTTCCCGGTATAAGTCTGGACGAGATGGAAGAATTTGTAGATGACAATACTATATTAATTCAAAGAACAGTTCGTTCCGGCCAGAACATTAGTTATAACGGGAACATTGTTGTGCTTGGTGATGTTAATCCCGGTGCGGAAATTGTAGCAGCCGGAAATATTATTGTTATGGGCGTGTTGCGTGGTGTTGTGCATGCCGGAGCATCAGGTGATGATGATTGCATTGTTATCGGCTTTCGTCTACATCCTACGCAGCTTCGTATTGCTAATCATATAACCAGGGCTCCGGACGGTGAAGAAGATCTTTCCCAGTGGCCTGAAGTGGCCCGGATAAAAGACGGGGTTGTTACCATTGAATTGTATCAAACTGGAAACCACCGTCAGGGTAAAGCTACTTGACATAATTTGCTTATAAGGAGGAAACTGAAACAATGGGAGAAGTAATTGTTGTTACTTCCGGCAAAGGTGGTGTTGGTAAAACCACCACAACAGCCAATATCGGTGCCGGTTTAGCCGGGCGGGGACATAAAGTTTGCCTGGTGG
The DNA here is from genome assembly GCA_009711705.1 of Bacillota bacterium. Classification (GTDB taxonomy): domain Bacteria; phylum Bacillota; class Desulfotomaculia; order Desulfotomaculales; family VENG01; genus VENG01. The sequence continues at coordinate 138,735 of VENG01000017.1, read as the reverse complement.
ATGCTGACATAGGGCTACGCAATTTAGATGTGGTTTTAGGGCTGGAAAACCGTATCGTTTATGATATAACCGATGTCACCGTTGAAAATTGCAGGTTGAAGCAGGCTCTGATCAAGGATAAAAGATTTGACCAGCTTTTTCTTTTACCTGCTGCACAAACAAAGGATAAAACCTCTGTCAATCCGGAAGAGATGGCGAAGCTTTGCCTTGATTTGAAGGAAGAATTTGAATTTGTTATTATTGATTGTCCGGCAGGGATAGAACAGGGCTTTAGGAATGCTATTGCCGGTGCCGAAAGGTCCATTGTAGTAACCACTCCTGAAGTATCGGCGGTGCGTGATGCAGACCGGATAATAGGGCTTTTAGAGGCGGCTGAATTAAGAGATCCCATGCTCATAATTAATCGACTGCGTCCCAAAATGGTTCGGGCAGGAGATATGATGAGCATAGACGACATTATTGATATTTTAGCTGTTGATTTGATAGGTGTTATTCCGGAGGACGAAATGATAGTGGTAACTACCAATAAGGGGGAGCCGGTGGTTATGGATACCACTTCGTTGTCAGGTCAAGCTTTTCGAAATGTAGTGAGACGCTTGAAAGAGGAAGAAGTGCCTTTCTTGGATCTTGATGAACAAGGCTTCTTTTCACGCCTGTGGAAGGTATTCGGTAAGAAGTAATTCCGGAAGGAGGGATAGCGTGGTGCTCGATTTTATTAATAAAATTTTTGGGAAAGATGCCGGGTCTAGCGGTAACGTAGCTAAAGAAAGGCTACGGCTAGTGTTGGTGCATGACCGGTCCAGTGTCTCTCCGGAATTTCTGCAAGTACTTAAGAACGATTTGATAGAGGTTATATCTAAATATATGGAAATAGATGAACATACATTGGAAGTAAATCTTGACAGCAATAACGAAAATCAGGTTGCCCTGGTGGCCAATATTCCCGTAAAGAAAATGAAGAGGGGCGTAAAGGGAGCAGCCCAGTAAGGCAAAAAAAGCGCGCTAAATAGTTCCCTTATACCATTGTGGGCATACCCAGGCAGGCAAGCAAGCACGGCGCGCGTTAATTTTCCTAAAGTAAAACAAAGAAGGGAAATCGCTGAGTGATTTCCCTTCTTTGTTTTATATACCCACCTATTTAAGGGGTTTTTTTGCAGTTTAGTGTGGTATATAATCTTACTTGGGCTCTATTTTTTTTTTGCTTATTGGGAGAGGGGCAGTGCCGTGTTTTTAAAACGGTTTGTGAAAAAGGTTGATTTTGTACTAATTGCGGTTTTATTATGTATACTTGTATACGGCCTTTTAATAGTTGGAACAGCCGGAACCAGTGCTGCCTGGATAAGAGAAATTTTAGAGCAGCGTGGCATTCAACAGAATACAATGGAATACCTGTGGCAGGCCAGCCTTTGGGACAGGCTTAGTATTTTGAACCTATACTTGGTAAAAAGACAGGCTGTTTGGATTATGCTGGGTATTGTGCTTGTGGTAGCGGTTATTTATTTTCCGTATAACGAGCTAAAGAAGCATACCAGGAAAATATATATTTTAAACCTCGTTATGCTTGGCTCTGTTCTGGTTATGGGGTATGAAGCCTTGGGCGCCCAGCGTTGGATCGAGCTAGGACCCTTTTCTTTTCAACCTTCGGAGTTTTCCAAGATTCTGTTAATTATTTGTTTGGCCAGTTATTTATCGTCCCGGGAAGGAAAATTAAAGCATTTTCGGGATCTCATACCATGTTTTGTTTATGTGGGAGTACCAATGTCCTTGATCTTACTCCAGCCGGACTTAGGGACATCCCTTGTGTTCATGGCTATATTATTTGGTATGCTTTATGCAGCAGGTGCACGGCCTGTTTTGCTGGCGGGAATAGTGGGTTCCGGGTTAACGTTAGGAATAGGCTCGGTTTGGGCCCATCTAAAGTTCGGTACATGGCTCCCACTACATGAATACCAGTTGGCGCGATTGACGGTTTTTTTAGATCCATGGAAGGATTTTCAAGGTGCAGGTTATCACATGATACAATCCCAAATTGCTATTGGTTCCAGCGGCTTAACCGGAAAAGGTTTGTTAAGGGGGACACAAAGCTTGGGGCAGTTTCTACCCATTCCGGAATCAGACTTTATTTTCTCCGTGCTCTCCGAACAGCTTGGTTTTCTGGGTGCGTTTCTTTTACTGTGTCTATACTTCACACTGCTGTACCGGGTTTTGCTTATATCACGGGGAGCGAAGGATACCTTTGGCATGTTGCTGGCAGTTGGAGTTGTAAGCATGTTTAGCTTTCACATTTTAATCAACGCCGGCATGACCTTAGGCATTATGCCGGTTACAGGGTTGCCCCTGCCGTTATTTAGCTATGGGGGAAGTAATATGATTACCAATATGATCGCCCTGGGTTTGGTTTTAAATGTTTGTATACGCAGGGAAAAGATTTTGTTTTAACAGCAAAAGGGGCCAGGCTACTTTTTTAAAAAGTAGCCTGGCCCCTTTTTTACTTTTATCAGGTATCTCCAAGGAGAAAATAACACAGTATAAAGCATGTGGCTTTTGATTTGAACAGGGGGTAGCTGTTATGGCCGGTGCCAAAAAAATACGCCAGGAAGTAACAAAGGAGTTTAACTGGTACGGTTCGGTGGCCGTACCTAGGGTAATGGATAGCCCGCAGGTGTATGCCCGTGTGCAATCGCTTCGTTCTCGGCTGGTGGAAGAGTCAGTATTGCGTGTGGATGCAGAGATAAGGGTTTTTATTGTTGGAGATGTTAAGCATCACATCATACCGGAGAATGAAAAGCCGGCCATAAGAAGGATAAATAAGGACGTGGAAACCACTACTTTTATAAAATTGAGGAACGTAGACAGCGTGCGGGATATTAAGTCAGTTCGCCATAAGGTAAATGTGGATAAAGTTAGTTTCAGGGGAGACAGGGTTTCGGTTATAGGTGATATGACTCTCGTAGTTACATATTTAAGTTCAGTGGTATTAGAGGGGACAATTGTTGAGTTTCCTAAAGGTAGCCCAGTCAAAGGGGCGTCGGTAAAAGTTAAAGAAATAAATACCGGAAGGCTGGTTTCAACAACCAACAGCGGTGCAGACGGCAGTTATGCCTTTTCCGAAATGGATCCGGGTACTTTTATGATCGAAGTGGAAGCTGAAAACTATCAAAAAGAAGAACGGGTAGCCGTGGTTATGCTTAAAGATAATGTTGATTTTATTTTACACAGGCACGTTGAAGAAAGCATTGATGCTAATGTTAAGGAATTAAAGGAAAACTTGGGTACCGAGCAATAAAGATGTGAGACGGGGCCTGTCATATTTATCCACCTCTTTCAATATACTATATGGAAATATTTTCAGGAGGAGGGTAGAAAATAATGTTTAAAGTAAAATGGCCCCGAAATAAAAAAAGGGTTAACAAGACAGATAATTATCAAACAGATTGGCCCAGTTATTACCAGTCCTATTACCCGGATAAACAAAAAGGGCCCGGTGGGAAAAAGGGACGGCGGGGGCTTGTTACCCGAACAGTAGTTACCGTTTGCCTGCTGGCGTTAATACTTGCTGTTCGAGAGGCACCACTGCCGGTGGGGCAGCAGGCTCGGGAAACTGTACGTTACTTACTGACGGCCGAATGGAATTTTGAACCTCTAATGCAGGGTGCGGTTAGAGTTGCCAGTCAAATAGTTAATTGGGATAATCCTATGTTTCATAACTGGCCTAATGCCGGTCCGGTTCAGCCTGTGGTGGCTGAAGGAATGTGGGTACCGGTGTCGGGAAAGGTTGTGTGCGAATTTGGCTGGTCAGAAAACCCCATTGACGGTTTGAAAAGATTCCACCCTGGGGTAGATATACAGGCGGAACAGGGAACTCCTGTACGCGCGGTGATGGACGGGCAAGTCGTTCTCGTACAAGAGGATACGCGGCTGGGGAAATATATTCTTATAAATCACGGGGGCGGATGCTACACCATGTACGCCGGGCTACAAAATATTTTAGTTAATAAAGGAAAGTGGGTCTCGGCGGGAGAGGAAATAGGTGAAGTGGGGGTTAAAAGTGACGTACCCCAGGGGGGGCTTCATTTTGAAATGCGTGAAAAGGATGATTTGGTAAATCCTTTGGACCGTTTGCAGATGGGCAAATAAACGGGGGTAATGAACTGTGAAGTTTTTGCGGTTGATGGGTACTGATATATACCTCAATCCTTTTTTCCTGGCTTTGCTTGCCCTTTTTTTTGTCGCCGGTGTATTGGTAAAGGGTCTGATTGCCTTTGCCATTGTTTTTATCCATGAATTTGCCCATGTGGCGGTGGCGAGAAAACTAGGCATAACAGTCTCTCAAGTGGAGCTATTACCCTTTGGTGGTGTGGCCAGAATGGGACAAGAGTTGTCTTTGGATCCCGGTACGGAAATTCGTGTAGCAGTTGCAGGACCGGCAGCAAACTTTATAATGATATTGTTCGCCATTGCCCTCAAAAACCATAATCTTTGGGACAGTAATCTGGGGCCTTTTTTTATCCAGTGCAATCTTTTGGTGGCCTGTTTTAACCTGCTACCCGCTCTTCCTCTGGATGGGGGGAGAGTGTACAGAGCCTTCCTGGCCCGAAAAAAAGGATTGAGTGAAGCAACCAGAATCGCCGCCGCGCAGGGCCAAAAGTGGGCGGTGTTCTTGGTCCTGTGTGGCTTTTTGGGGATCTATCTCGGTGTCACGGGCGTTGATGTTTCCCTGACGGCGCTCTTTTTATTTTATGCCGCCGGCAGAGAAAAAAACAGGGCCCCATATCTCTTTATAAACCATTTGGTTCGGAAAAAGGATGAGCTGGAAGAGGACGGGCTTCTTCCTGCCAGGGTTATGGTAGTCCTGGAGCATGTTACTCTGGGTAAAATAGTGCGTAGTTTCTTACCCCAAAAGTACCATTTGGTTATGGTAGTAGATTCCATCGGGCAAGTTAAGGCAAGGGTTACTGAATCTGAAATTGTGGAAAAAATATTGGAGGGTGGTATGGATGTGCCGGCCGGGCAGATGAAAGAGAGTTGATAGAAAACTGAGTTAATTATATTACCCCGTGGGATTTGACAACTCTGCGGGACACAGATTATGATTGAGAAGGAATATTTTTCCGCAGTCACACTTTAGATTTTGCAGGAGGATATACACGTGGAGCAGCTGCTGGAGAGGATCTTAGCAACAGTTGAAAAACCTTCTCGCTATGTAGGCGGTGAATGGAATTCAATAAGTAAAAAATGGGATCAGGCAGAGGTGAAAATGGCCTTTGCTTTTCCCGATGTTTATGAAGTGGGAATGAGCCACCTGGGCATGCAGATACTTTACAAAGTTGTAAACGATCGGCCGGATGCACTAATGGAACGGGTCTTTGCCCCCTGGGTGGACATGGAGGAGAAAATGAGAGCAGCCGGCCTGCCGCTTTTTAGCTTAGAATCGCGCAGGTCGCTGGCAGAATTTGATGTAGTGGGCTTTACCCTTCAATATGAAATGAGCTTTACAAACATTTTAAACATGCTGGATATGGCAGGCATCCCCATGCGCAGTAGTGATAGGAAGGGGGACAACCCCCTGGTGATTGCCGGCGGGCCATGTGGTTTTAACCCGGAACCTTTAGCCCCGTTCATTGACGCGTTTGTTCTGGGTGAAGGAGAGGAAGTTATAAACGCGGTGTTGGACGTTTACCTTGCCCAAAAGCAGCAGCAGTGTTCCCGGCGAGACACTCTGTCTGCATTGGCGGGTGTGGAAGGGATATACGTGCCTGTCTTTTATCAATTTGAATATAAACAGGACGGGACGGTAAAAGAATTTAAAAGTGATAGCCTTGTCCCGACGGTGGTAAAAAAACGGGTGGTAGCCGACGTGAATGATGTGCCTTTTCCTACCCGTCCTATAGTCCCGCATACAGATGTGGTACATGATCGCATGATGTTGGAGGTAATGCGGGGATGTACCAGGGGATGCCGTTTTTGCCAGGCGGGAACAATATACCGCCCGGTTAGAGAAAAAGATCCGGAAAATTTGCTGGCCCAGGCGGAAGAACTGGTGCGCAGTACAGGGTGGGATGAGATATCACTTACCTCACTCAGTAGTAGCGATTATTCGGGTATCAGTGAAGTGATAAGCGGCTTGGTGGACCGGCACAGTTCAGAAAGAATCAATGTGGCCCTTCCTTCTTTACGGGCGGATGCTTTTTCGGTGGAGCTGGCCAAGGAAGTGCAGCGAGTACGCCGGTCAAGCCTTACCTTTGCACCGGAAGCCGGCACCCAGCGTCTGCGGGACGTTATCAACAAGGGTGTAACCGAAGAGAATCTTATGGAGGCCGTTACATCAGCTTTTAAGGCCGGATGGTCTTCGGTTAAGTTATACTTCATGATTGGCCTTCCCTCTGAAACAGAGTCAGACTTAGAAGGGATTGTAAGCCTGGCCAGACGGGTTTTAGAAGCCGGGCGGAACATAAGCCGTTCCAAGGGAAGGTTGAGGGTAACTGTAAGTGCTTCTTCCTTTGTCCCCAAGTCGCACACTCCCTTTCAGTGGGAACCTCAAGATTCCTTGATAGAATTACAAGAAAAGCAAAGATTTCTCAAACAGAGGATCAAAGGCAAAGGTCTTACCTTTAATTGGCACGAGGGTCAAGTTAGTATGCTTGAGGCAGACCTGGCCCGGGGTAACAGGGATTTGGCCCCGGTTTTGGAACGTGCCTGGGCTCTGGGATGTCGTTTTGACGGCTGGTCCGAGTGCTTTGACTTTTCCAAATGGGAGAAGGCTTTTGAGTGTTTTGGCATCAAGCCTGGAGATTATGCGTTAAGGCGTTATAGTCATGAGGATGTATTACCCTGGGACCACCTTGATGCAGGTGTCAGTAAAAAATATCTAGCGCTAGAGCATAAAAGGGCCTTAGACGGCGTGCCCACAGTAGATTGCCGGGGAGGTAAGTGTCCGGGCTGTGGCATTTGCCCTTCCCTGGAAATCAATACGCAGCTGGTAGGAGGGAAAAGTGTTGAACCTGTACAGGATTTGCTATAAGAAAGTTGGTCCCATGCGTTACATCTCCCACTTGGACCTTTTGCGTACCATGGAAAGAGGTTCCCGGCGCGCGAGGCTGCCTCTGGCATTTACGCAAGGATTCAATCCTCATCCCCGTATCAGTTTTGCCGCACCCCTGCCGGTGGGTGTTCAAGGAGAGGATGAATATATGGACCTGGAATTGGAAAGTCCCATGCAGGCACCGGTTTTGGTTGAAAGGCTAAATACCTGTTTACCGTACGGGCTGGAGATACTTGAGGCCAGGGAGGTAAAAGGGACAGCCCCCTCTCTAATGGGGATGGTGGAACAAGCTACCTACGTTGCGGTCACCATCCGCCCGGCTGACATAAACGAAAAGAGCCTAATTTCCTCCATTAAAGCATTTATGGAACAGCAGGAAGTAATTATAGACAAAAAAACTAAAAAAGGAACCAAGGCGAAAGATATCCGGCCCGGCATAGTGAAGTTGAGCGGTGACTCAAAAGAAGATAGGCTTTTCATTTATATGACGTTAAAAACGGGTAGCCGGGAAAACGTTCGCCCTGAAGAAGTTTTACGTGCCCTGGTGAAAGGATATCTACCCCTAAACGTGGAAGATTTTAGGATAACCCGCACCGGCCTTTATGCTGCGGGCGAACGTACATTGTTCGCGGGGTTTTAGATTTGGCGGGTTTACGGGAGAGATAATATGTATAAAGAAATTGTAATCAGTGTTGGAGAAGAAGAAAGCAGAGTTGCTGTCCTGGAAAATAAAAACTTGGTGGAAATGTTTATTGAAAGGGCTTTGAGCCAGAGAGTGGTTGGGAACATTTTTAAAGGGCGGGTGGAGAATGTTCTGCCCGGCATGCAGGCGGCTTTTGTGGATATCGGATTGGAAAAGAATGCGTTTCTCTACGTGGAAGATGCATACAGCGGTAAAGAAGAGGAGTTGGGGCGCTCTGACCTGGGTACCAATATCTGCGATGTGGTAAAACAGGGTCAGGATATTATTGTCCAAATTGTCAAAGAGCCTATTGGTACCAAGGGGGCACGGGTAACAACCCAGATTACTTTACCTGGACGTTACCTTGTGTTAATGCCCACTGTGGACTATATAGGTATTTCCAGGCGCATAGAAGATGAGAAGGAACGGGACCGTTGGCGGGCTCTGGCGTCAAAAGTAAAGCCCGAAGGCATGGGGGTTATTGTTCGCACCGCCGCGGAAGGTGTAGAAGATGAAGATTTTATACAAGACATAAACATGTTGGAGCGGTTGTGGAAAAAAATCATAAACCGCTCCTCAAGCGGGCCGGTGCCCAATTTACTACACCGGGATTTGGAATTGGTACAGCGAATACTGCGTGATATTTTCACAGAAGATGTTGACCGTATGATAATTAATTCTCGGTCTGAATATGAAAAGGCGTTAGATTTGTTAGATATAGTCAATCCGGGTTTAAAAGTTAAGGTTGTACTGGAAGACCGGGAAAATTTGTTTGAGGCCATGGGTATAGAGAAAGAATTAGAAAAGGTTTTGAAACGCAAAGTATGGCTTAAATGTGGTGGTTATCTGGTTATTGATCAGGCAGAAGCTCTGACTGCCATAGATATTAATACCGGAAAATATGTGGGTAGTACAAACTTGGAAGATACGGTATTGAAAACTAACTTGGAAGCGTCAGCTGAAATAGCTCGGCAGCTGCGGCTGCGCAATCTGGGTGGCATAATTATAGTAGACTTTATAGATATGGTCCAGGAGGAGCACCGCCAGAAAGTGTTGGAAAAACTGGAAGAGGAGATTAAAAGAGATAAAACCAAGACCAATATTTTAGGGATTACACAGTTGGGTTTGGTGGAAATGACCCGAAAGAAGGTTCGTCCAAGCCTTTCAGAGATAATGCAAAAGCCCTGCTCTTATTGCGAGGGACGCGGTAAAGTGCTTTCAGAAGAAACATTGGGCATTAATTTTAAGCATCAAATATTACAGTTAGCCCGTCGTACTACCGCCGATACCATATTGGTGGAGGCCAATCCCATGGTGGCTGCGCGGCTTATAGGAAGCGGCGGGGCAAACCTGCGGGAACTGGAAAATAGAACCGGGAAAACAGTGTACATTAGGGGTTCGCTGGGACAGCATATAGAGTCGGTAAGCATCAAACCCCTGCATAACCAGGCAGATATACAGGCTGCAACCTTGCCGGTAAGACCTGGGCAAGTGCTGGAAGTACGGGTGGAAGAACCGCATATAAGTAACCTGTCCGATGGTATTGCCCGTATGAACGGCTATATTTTGGATATAGAGGGCGCGGGTTCCATGGTCGGTGAAACCGTGCCGGTGGAAGTAAGCAAGGTACACAGGACATATGCAAAGGCCCGGGTTTTAAAATAAGACCGGGTTCAATCATTGACTTCTTTTTGAGACCCGGGGGTGTTTCCTTGACGCCGGAAGAGAAACTTACCAAACTAAAGGTGTCGCTAAAGAAAATTGACAGTGCCATTGTAGCTTTTTCCGGGGGCGTGGACAGCACATTCCTACTTTATATGGCACAACAACTTTTAGGCGCAAGTGTTTTGGCCGTAACCTTCGATTCTTGCATTCACTCGCGTAGAGATATAGATCAGGCCCAAGAGTTAGCCGTTTATCTCAATGTTAAACACCAGCTTTTACGGAATGAATCACTGCTTGAAAATGAGGAGTTTATGGCCAACCCACCCGAGCGCTGTTATATTTGTAAACTAATAATGATGAGCAGACTAAAGGAAATGGCTGCTGAAATGGGTATTGTCACGGTTATGGACGGTGCCAATGCCGATGACTTGAATGATTTCCGTCCCGGCATGCAGGCTACCGCAGAGATGGGAATAAAAAGCCCCCTGCAGGATCTGGGACTAAGCAAGGAAGATATTCGCCATTTATCCCGGCAGAAAGGACTTTCAGTTTGGGACAAGCCGTCGTCTCCCTGTCTCTGTTCTCGTATTCCTTACAATCAAGCCATAACAGTGCAAAAGCTCTCTCAAATAGAAAAAGGTGAGGAATTACTGTATAATATGGGGTGCGAGGATGTCCGTCTAAGGCATCATGGCGAATTGGTGCGGGTTGAAGTGCCCCGGGGTAAATTTAAGGATTTAATGGAACAGGAAACTGCTGCTGCCATAGTTAAAGGGCTGCAAACTTTGGGTTTTCATTATGTTACCCTGGATTTAGAAGGGCTTAGAAGTGGTAGCTTAAATGAATTGCTATAAATGATTGACACTCGGTACTGATAAAGGTAAAATAGGCTAGTGTGGGTTATTAATTCCCACGAAACCGCTCGGAACGGGTTATGTAAAGGGATAATCCTACCTGCTTCCGGCGAGTCCTAATCAAAAAGGGGGTTAGTGGGTATGTATGCAATCATTGAAACCGGTGGTAAACAATACCGGGTTTCCGAGGGCGATACCCTGTTTGTGGAAATGCTGGATAATGAGCCAGGTGAATCAATTGAAATTGACAGGGTTTTGGCGGTAAGCAAGGACGGGCAATTGACCGTTGGCTCGCCGGTTGTTGAAGGAGCCAAGGTTAAATTTAAAGTTAAGCGTCACGGTAGGGGTAAAAAGATTATTGTATTTAAATACAAGGCTAAGAAAAATTACCGTCGCAAAAAAGGTCATCGGCAGCCGTTCAGCGAAATTGAAGTAGAAAAAATTGAAGCATAGAAAATTAAAGAATAGATAAAACCGGCTTTTGAACAGGAGGTGAGGACATGGCGCATAAGAAGGGAGTAGGTAGTTCCAGGAACGGTCGTGATTCTAATCCTAAGTTTTTAGGGGTTAAACGTCAAGACGGTCAAATGGTATCTGCCGGTAGCATCTTGGTACGCCAGCGTGGCACTAAGATCCACCCCGGTCGTAATGTAGGTAAAGGTGGAGACGATACCCTTTTTGCCAAGGTTGATGGCCTGGTGACATTTGTCAAGAAAGGCAAAAGTAAAACCATAGTTAATATAAAAGAGGTTGAAGAATTAGTGGTTTCCGGTTAAAGTTAGAGTTAAAAAGCCAGCTTCAAGCTGGCTTTCTTTAAACTTAAACACTAGTGGAATTATGTGGCAAGGTCAAAGTTAAAGCATTTAGAGGCACGCGTTAAGAAAATATATTCGCGTGCCTTTTTGGTGCCCGTTGGGAATTTTGCTGGTTTTTAAAAGGAGGGGCATTTCTTGAGAGCTGAAGACATGTTGAAAGTAGTCGCTGTAATGCGGCATGATTTTTTAAATCACCTTCAGGTTATATCCGGTTATCTGCAACTTGATAAAAAGGAGCGGGCAGGAGAGTACATACGGGAAGTGACCTGGAATTTGCAGAGATTGAGTGAAGTGGTCCATCTAAAGGTGCCGGAAATAGCAGCAGCTTTTCTGCTTGGTGAGGAGATGGCAGCGGGCGTTGAAGCACGAACGCAATATAATGTTCAGTCAGACTTAAATGGGTGTTCGGTGCCGGGTCCGGTGGCTGGACAAGCTGTATATGATTGTCTTGACCAGATTTTTCGGTCTTTAGATCATGAGAATGATAACGAGTCTATGGAAAACAGTCCGCGTGTTGTGATTGATATATGTGATAAAGGGGAAAACTGCGTTTGTACACTGAGTTTTAAGGTAGCACCCGGGTATGAAGCAATGAATGCAGCCCTGGACACAATAAATGAGCAGCTGTCAGAGTACGGAGGTCAGCTTAACCGGGCAATGGATAAGGAATCCAGCATATGTACGTTGGAGATACTCTTGTCAAAACTCACATGAACCATATACACAAACTAGAATGAAAATTTATTTCCGAAAATAAAACCTCTTGGGTCGTACTTTGGGGCCAACCACTTTCAGAAAAAGAACGCATGCAAAAATCCCATATATACCGGGTATTTTCTTGAAAAAATTTTTCTAACGTGATGAAAAGGTGAGGAATTATATGTTTTATGATCATGCGAAAATAAATATTAAGGGTGGCGACGGTGGAAACGGGTGCGTGGCCTTTCGCCGTGAAAAATATGTGCCCGAAGGCGGTCCTTCGGGCGGTGACGGAGGCAGGGGAGGCAGCGTAATTCTTCGAGCTGACGAGAGCCTGCGTACATTGGTTGACTTTAAATACAAACGCCATTATACAGGTGACCGTGGCCAGCACGGCCAGGGAAAGGGTATGCATGGGCGTTCAGGTGAGAATTTAATCATTGGAGTTCCCAAAGGCACCTTGATTAAAGATGCAGCTACAGGCGAATTATTGGCTGACCTGGTGGAAGACGGGCAGGAAGTAATAGTGGCTGCCGGGGGCCGTGGTGGAAGGGGAAATGCCAGATTTGCTTCGGCCAAGAATAAAGCACCCTATATAGCTGAAAACGGCGAGCCCGGGGTTGAACGCCAGTTGGAATTAGAGCTAAAGCTGCTTGCAGATATAGCTCTGATAGGATTTCCGAATGTGGGTAAGTCCACTATTATTTCACACATTTCTGCTGCTAAGCCCAAAATAGCTGATTATCATTTTACCACGCTGCACCCCAACCTGGGGGTAGTCAAAAGCGGTGATTTCAGTTTCGTTGTGGCTGATGTGCCGGGCTTAATAGAAGGAGCCCACACTGGAGCCGGCCTGGGTCACAGGTTTTTGCGTCATACCGAGCGTACCCGGCTGTTGGTGCATGTAATTGATGTTTCGGGCAGTGAGGGAAGAGATCCGTTGGATGACTTTGTGAAAATCAATAATGAACTCCGGCGCTATAGTCCTGAGCTGGCAAAAAGACCCCAGGTGGTTGCTGCCAATAAAACTGATATTAGCGGGGCCGAAGACAATTTACATTTGCTGCGAGAAGAGTTGAAAGGGAGCTACGAGTTATTCCCGGTATCCGCGGTGACAGGTGACGGGCTTGACACTTTGGTACGGAAGATGGCAGAAATGCTGCAAGAATTGCCGGATGAGCCTCCCGCCGCAGAGGTGGAAGCGGAAAAAGAGGTTATCCACCGGTACCAGCCCAGGTTTACCATCGAGCAGGAAGACGGCGTGTTTGTAGTACGGGGAAAGGAAATAGAAAAACATGTGGCTATGACCAACATGGAAAACGAGGAAGCTGTCTACCGCCTACAGCGGATCATGAAGGTTATGGGCCTGGAAGATGCTCTTCGCCGGGCGGGGGCAACAGAAGGCTGTGCCATAAGAATTGGGGATTTGGAATTTGATTTTGTAGAGCGATAAGTGATATGGCGCCACTTTTTGCGAACACAGAACGTGTGGAAAAACAGGGTAAATTATGTTATATTAATGAAACAGTCTAAACAATTGGAGTATTTTAGTAATGACAGTGGAGAAAAGAGATTTATCAGAAGTAAGGCGACTGGTTGTTAAGGTAGGAACCAGTTCCATCACTCACGATACCGGGAGACTTAACCTTTCTCAGCTTGAAAAACTGGCCAGGCAGCTCACGGACTTATATAACCAAGGATTAGAAGTTGTTTTGGTGAGTTCCGGGGCTATAGGGGCCGGAGTAGGAAAGCTGGGACTCCCCCGACGACCCCGTACCATACCGGAAAAACAGGCGGTGGCCGCTATCGGCCAGGGCCTGCTTTTGCACATGTATGAAAAGTTTTTCTCTGAGTATGGTATGACGGTGGGACAGGTACTTCTCACCGGGGAAGATTTTGCAGACCGGAGACGTTTTTTGAATGCCCGTAATACGCTCCTGGCCCTTTTACAGATGGGAGTAATCCCGGTAATTAACGAAAACGATACTATAGCGGTTGAGGAAATCAAATTAGGTGATAACGATAATCTGGCAGCTCTGGTAGCCGGTCTGCTGGACGCTGATTTATTGATCTTACTTTCCGATATTGACGGCTTGTACACAGGAAACCCCAAAATAGACGGGGGAGCCCGTTTAATACACCATGTTACCGAGATTACACCGGAGATTGAGAATTTGGCCGGAGGGGTAGGCACAGAGCGTGGTACCGGGGGTATGGCCACTAAAATTCATGCGGCCAGGATGGCCATGCATTCAGGTATGGTAACCGTAATTGCCCGTGCTGGCGAAGATGATGTGCTACGCAGAATTTTGGCCGGAGAAATGGTGGGAACGGCTTTTTGGCCCTCGGTAAGGCTCAGAAATAAAAAACGTTGGATAGCCTATGGCTCGGCCGTCCAAGGGCAAATACATGTCGACCAGGGTGCTGCACGGGCTATGATGGAGAATGGAAAAAGTCTTCTACCGTCCGGTGTAACAGGGGTGGAAGGTGAATTCGGCATAGGCAATTCGGTGCGTGTGTTATTTGAAAACCGGGAGATTGCCAGGGGTATTGTCAATTATTCGGCCCTGGAAGTAGATGCCATAAAAGGTTTACATACCGGTGAAATAGCACGTGTGCTGGGATATAAAGACTTTGATGAGATAATACATCGCAATAACCTGGTGCTGGATATATAGGGAGGGATAATGTGATGGAAAAAGAAATAACTGCAAAAGCCAAAGCAGCCAAGGAAGCAGCCAGAAAGTTAGCTTATATTCCCACTGATGTAAAGAATAATGCTTTATTGGCTATGGCCGGTGCCCTGCGCAAGCAATGTGAATACATATTGGAAGAAAACACCAAGGACGTAGAGGCAGGTCGGGAAAAGGGTCTTTCCAGATCCCTTATCGACAGGTTGCTGCTCACAAGAGACCGGGTGGAAGATATGGCCCGGGGACTGGAGATGCTCAGTTCGCTTGCCGACCCGGTGGGGGAAATGGATGCTATGTGGACAAGGCCCAATGGTTTACAAGTGGGGCGTATTCGGGTACCCATGGGAGTTGTTGGCATTATTTATGAGGCCAGGCCCAATGTAACTGTGGATGCTGCCGGCCTTTGCCTGAAATCAGGCAATGCCGTTGTTCTACGGGGAGGGTCGGAAGCAGTTAACTCTAACTGTGCCGTGGCGCGGGTAATTGCCGGTGCTGCTCAAACTGCAGGCATACCGGAAGGTGCTGTTCAGCTTATTGAGAACACTGATCGTGCAGCGGTGAATGTAATGTTAAAATTAAATCAATATCTGGATGTTCTTATTCCCAGGGGCGGAGCAGGCCTAATCCAAACTGTGGTGCAAAATGCCACCGTGCCGGTGATTGAAACCGGGGTAGGGAACTGCCATGTGTATGTGGACAGTGAGGCAAATCTGGACATGGCACAGAATATAACAATTAATGCCAAATGCCAGCGTCCCGGGGTATGTAATGCCATAGAGTCTTTACTCGTGCATAGAGATGTTGCTGCCGATTTTTTGCCGGGAACATTGCAGCGACTTAAGGAAAGTGGTGTGGAAGTTCGCGGGTGCGAAGAGACTCGTAAAATTGTTTCCTGGGTGAATCCCGCCACTGAAGATGATTACGCCGCTGAATTCCTGGATTTTATTATAGCTGTTAAAGTAGTTGACGATATTGATGAAGCCATGGACCACATTTATAAATACGGTACCGGGCATTCAGAATGTATTGTTACTGACAGTTATCCTAAAGGGCGCAGGTTTCAGCGGGAAGTTGACGCTGCGGCGGTATATATTAATGCCTCCACCCGTTTCACAGACGGCGGCATGTTCGGTTTTGGGGCCGAGATCGGCATTAGTACGCAGAAACTACACGCTCGCGGCCCGATGGGGTTAAAGGAACTTACTACCATTAAGTATATTGTCTTCGGGGAAGGACAAGTTCGAGAGTAAACCAATAAAAGCACAACGGCAAATTGCCGGTGTGCTTTTATTAAACAGAACAGGTGGTGACACAATGGTATACCGGTATCAGGATGAATTGCAGGTAGCAGTGCGTGCTGCCCAAGAAGCCGGGCACCTAATCAAAGATAAAATAAGCTGCCATACGGTTACTGAAAGCAAATCTTGCGTATCAGACCTGGTAACAGAGGTGGACCGGCAGGCGGAGGAAATAATATTACAGGCTATTAGTTCCCATTTTCCTGCCCATTCCATAGTAGGGGAAGAAAAGCAGGGAGACAGGCCGCTTGTGCCTGCCGATATCTTAACCTGGTATGTGGACCCCCTTGACGGCACCACCAACTTTGTATTTGGGCTGCAGTTTTGTTGTGTTTCTATCGCCATGGCCCACCAAGGGGTGCCTGTCCTAGGCGTTATTCACGATCCCTTCCGGCAGGAAACCTATACAGCTGTGCGCGGAGGCGGTGCTAAATTAAACGGCCGGCCTTTTACCGTGGATAACTCCGTTAGTTGCATGGAACACAGCTTACTGGTAACCGGATATCCGGGCAACATCAAAAAGCGCCCTCGCCTGTATCAAGTAAATTTAAAAAGGGTAATTGACAGCTGTAGTAACCTGCGGGCACTGGGCTCCGCCGCCCTGGAATTGGCCTACGTGGCCTGCGGCAGGCTTACAGGCTTTTGGGAGGTATCTCTCCGTCCCTGGGACGTGGCCGCCGGGATGGTGCTGGTGGAAGAAGCCGGGGGCCAAGTAAGTAACCTGGCCGGGCAGTCACTATACCTTGATGAGTATGTAGACATTGTGGCCTCCAATGGTTTGATACATCAAGAATTCTTGGACTGTTTGGCATGGAAGGATGAGGGTGATGAAGGATAACAAGGAAAACCGGCCGGTGGTGGTGGCCAGTTTTTTGAATGCAAACGAAGCGCATATTTTCAGGGGTCTATTGGAAAGTGAAGGTATTGAGTCCTTTGTTTACCACGAGCATTCCGCCATGTATACCCCTGTTCTTATCGGTGGGGTACAGGTGGCTGTAAGGGAGAAGGACCTGGCAAAGGCTAGGGTTATATTAGAGGAGATTGAACATGATATTGATTAATGTAACGGCACTCCTTGCCTTTGGTGTTCATTAGCCGTGTTGTCAATATGGTGAAAATATGCTTTGGGCTCGGACTCCAGTCTTAACAGGTATTTGTACGCGCTAAGAGTGGCCTTGGCACCTTCGCCGGCAGCAACGATAATTTGTTTTTCCGGGATGTTTGTTATGTCTCCAGCTGCAAAAGCCCCCGGAACAGAAGTAGTACAATCACAGTTTACAATAACTTCCTTGTTTTTATTCATTTCCAGCAGGCCTTTTACTATTCCACTGTTAGGAATCGTTCCTATTTCAATGAACACCCCTTCCACTTCTAATTTCTTTTCCTGTGACGGGTCAGTGACTGATTGCAAAGTAACCCCTTTAACCATGGTTTCACCGTCAATGCCGGTGGTATTCCAGCCTATCAACTTGGTCATGTTTTCGGCACTCTCTACTTTATCCACCAGAACCTCGTCGGCCGTCCATTCCTCTAGGGATACTACATAAACATGTTCAGCTATGTTTGTTAAGTCATGGGCAGCCTCCAGTGCCGAATTTCCCCCGCCGATCACGGCTACCTTCTTTCCTCCGAAAAGAGGGGCATCGCACACTGCGCAGTAGCTTATTCCCCTCCCTGTGAAACGTTTTTCTCCCGGCACATCAAGCCTGCGCGGAGATTTTCCTGCAGCTATAATTACTGTTTGAGACCGGTATTCCGTGCCATCCTTACACGTAATAGTGAAAACAGCACCGGACTGCGTGACTTTCTCTACTTCTGCCTGCTCTCTTTCCACTCGGTATTCTTTTACATGTTCTTCAAAACGGTTCATCAGCTCCGGGCCGCTTATATATTGAAAGCCCATGTAATTTTCAATTTCACTGGTCCATGAGGCCTGGCCCCCGTATTCCTTGCCCAACAAAAGCACCTTCATCTTTTTTCTTGCTGCGTAAACCGCTGCTGTAAGCCCTGCCGGGCCCATACCTACTATTATTGTCTGGTACATTTATAGTCTCCTCTCAGTGTGTTATAGTAATCAATATAACTCATTTTTTAAATAACAGTAACGCAAATCACCTATATGAATATTATGGCAAAATGATGTAAAATCAATTCGTTTGTTGCTTTGGAGATGAATATGAATAAATTTTTATTGCTTCTATGTCTCTTACTGATCGGAGTTGGGTTTATGTGGTATAGTTTTTTTCCGCAATTGACCAGGGTTGGTGCACCCGTTAAAAACCTGCCTCCTTCCCTGGAAGGGGTTACTATTTTGCATTTATCAGATTTACACAGCGCCCGTTTTGGAAATGGACAGAAGAGAATTTTTAACCTGCTAAGGAACAAGAGAATCGATATAATTGTTTTTACAGGTGATTTGATCGATTATAGAAGGAGAAAGTTGGAGCCGGGTTTGGAACTACTGGAAAAGGCCGCAGAGCTGGCCCCGGTATATTACGTGCCGGGAAATCACGAGCGGGCCAGTGGACTGTACGGGCAATTGAAAGAAAAGCTGGTAGCAGGTAAGGTACATGTATTAGATAACGGCACAGGATTAAGTTTCTCTACGGGGAATGGTTCTTTAACTTTGATTGGAGTGGGGTTAAATGGTAGAGTAAATGTGGATTTAAGTAAATTGCGTGCAAAAGGCCCGGTAATATTACTATCTCACTATCCCAGGGTATTCAATACCTATGCTGGCAGGGGAGTGGATTTGATTCTTGCCGGTCATACCCACGGGGGGCAAATTCGTGTTCCCTGGATAGGTGCCCTATGGGTACCGGGGCAGGGCAAATTTCCCAAGTATGACGCGGGCTTGTTTGAACAAAATGGCTCGTATCTATACATTAACAGAGGTTTGGGAACCAGCGGCATACCCCTCCGATTGTTCTGCCGCCCGGAGGTGACGCTTGTAACTTTAACCGGGGGGTAAGTGTTTGTAGATTATACTAACAGTTGTCTGAAATTAAACACTAGGCATCTGTGACGGGTGGTCTTTTGTTTTGCTTCGCATAAAGACATAATGTGCAGCACGTTTTTCTCCCGATCTGGATATCCTTTGTACCATAAAGTGTTAATAATAAACACAGCCTATGGTTGAAATACTAAAAGAAACAGTAGAATATAGGAGGGTATCATGGTCCAAATTGGTAATTACCATATCGGTAAAGGTGAGACTGCTAAAACACCCACCTTGGATAGTGGAGAGGCATTTTTGCTTTGGGAAATGCTAGTTTCACGTTACGATGTTATTGAATTGACACAGATTTATCATAACTATGGTCATGATCCAGATTTTAAGGCCTCATTAAGCCATGGGTTATATAAAACACTGGAAAGAGAAGTAAATATTTTAGAAGATGAGCTAAACCGGTATCGTATCCCCCTGCCTAATCGACCACCCAAGAGCGTCAAGCTCCCTGCCAATACAGAAGTACTTGAAGATGAATTTTTGTTTAGACAGATTTTTAAGGATATGCAGTCTTTTTTAGATAACCATATTCGCACCATCCGTTCCATTATAAATAATGATCCTTTACGTGAAATGTTTATTGATTTTTTAAAGAAAGAGTTAGATATTTTTAATGGCATTTGTAAATATGGAAAAATGAAGGGGTGGCTGCAAAATCCTCCAAAATACACTCCAGGTTAAAGATCCCGGCCTTATCTGCTTCTTAAGACTCCCACTTCTATAAGTGGGAGTTCCCCTTTTTATTTCAGGTGGGGTGGAATCACCATCTGAAGCCCCGATGTTCAGCTTTAGCTGAACGAGTTCACTTTTATAGCCAGTCAGTAGAAATAATCGAGTTGCTGCACATTTTACCTATAATGTGCAGCAGTAATATTAAAGCCGGTCCCCTTTTTACTGGGTTCCGGCTTTAATATGTTCGTCATCGGTTTGGCGGTATTTAATTACTTAAACTGTGCACAGGGGCCGGGATTCTTCCACCCCGCCGCACAAAGTCTGCAGATGAAAAACGATGTACCTGCATAACCGGGGCGCTGCCCAGTAATCCACCGTACTCCACGCGTTCCCCCACCTCTTTCCCCGGAGCGGGGATGATACGTACCGCGGTGGTTTTTTGGTTGATTACCCCGATGGCTGCTTCATCGGCAATGATGGCGGCCAGGGTTTCGGCGGAGGTGTCGCCGGGAACGGCTATCATATCCAGGCCCACTGAACAGACGCAGGTCATGGCTTCCAATTTATTCAGGTCCAAAGCCCCTTCTTCCACGGCCCTGATCATCCCTGCATCTTCGCTAACCGGAATGAAGGCGCCGGACAGGCCGCCCACGTAAGAGGATGCCATGGCCCCTCCTTTTTTCACTGCGTCGTTTAAAAGGGCCAGGGCAGCGGTGGTACCGTGTGTGCCGCACCGTTCCAGGCCCATTGATTCCAGTATTTCAGCTACACTGTCACCTACCGCAGGGGTAGGGGCCAGGGAAATATCCACAATACCAAAGGGCAGCCCCAGGCGGGATGCCGCAGAACGGCCCACCAGTTCTCCCATGCGAGTTATTTTAAATGCTGTTTTTTTAATGGTCTCGGCCAGGGTACCGAAATCCGATTCCTTTACCCTGCTTACCGCCCGGCTAACAACACCGGGGCCGCTAACTCCCACGTTAATGACTGATTCCGGTTCCCCCACGCCGTGGAAAGCTCCGGCCATGAAGGGGTTGTCCTCAGGGACATTAGCAAAGGTAACCAGCTTGGCACATCCCAGGCCATCTCTCTCCCGGGTTTTTTCAGCAGTCTCCCGGATTACCTTTCCCATCAGGTATACCGCGTCCATATTAATCCCCGCCTTGGTGGTAGCTACATTGACCGAGGCGCAAACTCTTTCGGTTTCTGCCAGAGCCCTGGGTATGGATTGAATAAGCTTTGTATCGCCGCCGGTCATTCCTTTGTGGACTAGAGCAGAGAACCCCCCTATAAAGTTAACTCCTACTTCTTCAGCAGCACGGTCCATTGCTTTGGCAAAGACTACATAATCTTCGGTGTGGGCACAGTCACCTACCAGTGAAATGGGAGTTACCGAGATGCGCTTATTGACAATGGGAATCCCGAATTCTCTGGCTATATCTTCTCCTACCGGAACCAGGTTTTCAGCCAGGCGGGTAATTTTGTCGTAAATTTTTTGGCCGGCTTTTTTTGGGTCCGGGTCACAGCAATCCCGCAGGCTGATGCCCATGGTAATGGTTCTGATATCAAGTTTTTCTTCTTGCACCATGTTGATGGTTTCCATTATTTCCTGCATGGTAAGCATATCTATTTCCCCCTATATCCTGTGCATATAACTAAAGGCGTCTTCATGCTGGGCGTCAATACGTACTCCTATCTCTTGGCCCAAAGTGTTTAATTCCTGTTTTAAGGTAAGCAAATCAATTTCACTGGCCTCCATATCAGCGATAAGTACCATGGCCAAAAATTCCTGCAGGATGGTTTGGCTGATGTCAAGGATATTAACTTTATTGTTTGACAGTATTTGGGCTACCCCGGCTATTATCCCCACCTTGTCCGGTCCAAGCACAGTTACAATGACGCGGTTCTTTTTCTCTTTGGTTAACGATTTTGGCAATGTCCCCACTCCTTGTTGTAGTTTGATGAAAATTTAATTTTTATTTTTTGCTAGCAAAACATTTTAGGGTATTTCTTTTGGGAAAACATTTGGGGTATTCCTTTGGGGTCGTTTTTTGACAGGATTAACAGGATTTGCAGGATGCTTTAGGGTAGTGCTTTGGGGTCTTAAAAAACATTTTTAAATTTTTTGTTTTAATATTTTGGACAGGTCCATAAGCTCTGTTTAGGTGATGAAGACATTCGATTGTATTTTTCAATTTTTTTAACAATCCTGTAGATCCTGTAAATCCTGTCTAAAAAAATTGTTTACCCCAAAGCCTCACAAGCAAAGCCCTTTATCCCGCTTATCCCGTAAAACCCACATGAACCATATACACAAGATCCAAGATTGTCATTCTGAGTGCAGCGAAGAATCTGAGTATTTATGCGACTTTTAAAGATTCTTCATTTCACTTCGTTCATTCAGAATGACATGAATCTGGACTTTTTCAGCAGTCCCGGACGGGTCCTCTTGCTTCCTTGCTTAAAAGTATTGTTTGGGTCTTGGCTTATGGGTCTTTTTTTCTTTGACAGGATTAACAGGATTTGCAGGATGCTTTAGGGTAGTGCTTTGGGGTCTTAAAAAACATTTTTAAATTTTTTGTTTTAAAATTTTGGATAGGTCCATAAGCTCTGTTTAGGTGATGAAGACATTCGATTGTATTTTTCAATTTTTTTAACAATCCTGTAGATCCTGTAAATCCTGTCTAAAAAAATTGTTTACCCCAAAGCCTCACAAGCAAAGCCCTTTATCCCGCTTATCCCGTCAAAACTCACATGAACCATATACACAAACTAAATAAATTCCTATTGTATTGTAACGGTTTTTTTTATTTTTGCAAAATGTGTACCGAATACAATTTATTTACACTCCGTGTGGGCAAAGTTTTTGCTACAATATAACTAAGTCAAAAAATCAAGTATAAAACACAAATTTACCGGAGAATCGTTTTAATGGGGTGTTATTTTGATTATAAGCAAATTTGTAGCGCCGGAAATCATCTTTGGACTGGGTGCTATCAGCCAGGTGGGTGACAGCGCACTACGCCTGGGAGCAAAAAAAATTTTTGTAGTTACAGACCAGGGAGTGATGGATGCCGGCTGGGTGGAAAAAGCACTTACTTATTTGGATCAAGTGGGCCTGGAATACGAGGTATGTCATAAAATTACCAGTAATCCCAAAGACAATGAGGTTGCCGCGTGTGCACAAGTTTACCTGGATGCCGGGTGTGATGCTGTTATGGGAATAGGTGGCGGCAGTGCTATAGACGTATGTAAGGCTGTTGCTATCCTGGCCAGCAACGGCGGGTCTATTCATGATTATGAGGGCGTGAACAAGATTAGTAAGCCCCTCCCTCCTATGGTTATGGTTCCCACTACAGGAGGTTCGGGTTCTGAAGTATCTCAGTTTGCCATTATAGTGGACCGGATGCGGAAGATTAAAATGACCATTATCTCTAAATCGTTAGTTCCGGACATTGCCCTTATTGATCCTTACCTGCTGCAGACCAAAGATGCAAGGTTGACTGCAGCCACAGGTGTAGACGCCTTGAGTCATGCCATTGAATCTTATGTATCCCTGGCCTCAACTTCGTTAACTGATGTACAAGCAGTGAACGCCATGCGGCTGATTGCCAATAATCTGCGGGAATCGGTTGCGTGCAGTACAAATATTGAGGCTAAGTCGGCAATCGCGATGGCCAGTCTGCAGGCAGGTTTAGCATTCTCCAATGCTATTTTGGGGGCAACTCATGCCATGACTCATCAGGTAGACGGGCTTTTAGACATGCATCACGGGGAAACGAATGCCGTTTTGCTGCCCCATGTTATGGAGTTTAACCTTATAGCTTGTGCGGATAAGTATTGTCAAATTGCAGACGGTTTTGGTGAAGACGTTGTGGGGCTGAGTAAGTGGCAGGGAGCGGAGAGGGCTATCTGGGCGGTGCGGCGTCTGGTGCGGGACATAGGGATCAGTCACGGGCTTTCTGCCATGGGATTAAAGCCGGAATTGGTAGATACGCTGAGTAAAAATGCACTCAACGATGCCTGTATAGTAACTAATCCCAGGGATGCCAGTGAAACAGATATAAGAGAAATTTTCATGAAAGCGCTTTGATGCGGGGTGATAAGTGTGTCCGAAAGGCTGCATAATGAAAAGATAAAAATAATAGAAAACCTAACCGGTGTGGATTCATCCAAGTTAAACTATTATCTGGAAGCTAAAAAAAGAAGCGAGGAAATCATTAAACAAAACCACCGGCTGGAAATTGTATATCAAATTATACAAGATATTAATATTGACATGTCACTGGAAGACATCATTGTTCGTGTTCACGATAAACTCCCACAGGCTATTCACTGTGATTTTTGGGGACTTGCAGTGCTGAAAGAGGATAATCTTTATATGAGTGCCATGATTCCGGGTTATGTTTGCGTCGGAGAGCCCATTTCCAAGGAGTCTCTGATGTGGGAGGCTGTGAACTACAGAGAGAGTAGGGTCTACTGTCTGAAGGGGGACGGTAGTCAATTAACCTATCCTCCCGTGAAGCGAATGGGATTGCGGGCCTTGGTAGCTTGTCCGCTGATTGCAAAGGGTAATGTAACCGGAGTATTAATCATGGGAAGTAAAACTGAAAATGTGTATGGCCGCGATGAAGTCAAATTTGTTGACCAACTGGCCGGCCAGTTGGCCATGTGTATGGAAAATGCAAGATTATATGAGCAGGTTTTGCGGGGCAAGAATGAGTGGGAAGAGACATTTAAGGCAGTCACCGACCCTATCTTTCTTGTAGATTTAAGCAATAATATATTGCGCTGCAATAATCAGCTGGACAAGCTGCCCGGTATTCGTAATCAAAGTGAGAGCGAAAAGTGTTACTACCAACTGTGGCACCGGGAGTCCAAGTGTGAGCCTTGCTTAATGGATGAAGTTTGCAGCACGCGCCGGCCTGCTTACACGCGCATGCAAACGTCCACAGGAATGATTTATGATGTGTTTTATTACCCGGTGTTCAACGAAAATGAAGAGATTTATGCAGTAATCAATCATATCAAGGATGTTACCGAACAGTGCAAAATGGAGGCTCAGCTAATGCATTCCGGTAAGTTGGCGGCCATCGGGGAAATGGCCGCGGGGGTAGCTCATGAATTAAACAGCCCAATGACAGCCATATTGGGAAATGCTCAAATGCTGCTTCGGGACCTGGAGGATGACCACCCTCAGACAGACTATGTGAGTGACATTGTCAGTTGTGGTTTACGGTGTAAGAAAATTATTCAAAATCTCCTTACTTTTTCCCGTCAGGACGAACGCCCCATGTCCTCTATCAGTATTAATGAAGTGGTGGAAAGAGTCTTAAGTTTAGTTGAATACCAAATAAACAGGAATAATGTACAGATAGAAACTAATATGGGTGAGCAGTTACCTACAGTGCAGGCTAACGGGCACCAGTTGGACCAGGTTTTGATCAATTTTCTGCTCAATGCACGGGATGCGCTGGAAGGAAGCGGAGACATTAAAAAAATCGATGTTTATACGGGAGTAACCGAAATAAGAGGAGCAAGGGCTATTCACACAACTGTGGTTGACAATGGCGAAGGTATTAGCCCTGAGTGTATGGAGAAAATATTTAACCCCTTTTTTACGACCAAAGAGGCTAGTAATGGAACCGGACTGGGGTTATCCGTAAGTTTAGGCATAGCAGAGGCCCATGGTGGAACGATTGAGGTTAGGAGCGAGCCCGGTAAAGGAAGCCGTTTTTCTTTAGTGCTGCCGGCAGAAGAAGCGTAAGTTGAAAGCTAAAGGTGGGATGGTATGGATAATCAGCCCGGCATTTTGATTATAGATGATGAATACGAAGTGGGTAATTTTTTTAAACGTTTGCTGGAACGGAAAGGGTACAATGTGTGTGTGGCTCAAAACGGTAAGGATTTTAGTGTTTTAATAAAAAACGAGGATTTTAGGCTGGCCATGGTTGACGTCAAGTTGCCGGATACAAACGGGCTGGAGGTCTTAGAGCAGATTAAATCCACCCAGCCTTACTGCGAAGTAGTTATCATGACCGGCTACAGTACAACCCGTACTGCTGTTAAGGCTATCCAACTGGGTGCATTTGATTATGTAGAAAAGCCTTTCGAGGACATAGATGAGCTGGAAAACTTGATCGAAAAGGCTTTGGAATTTGGACGCCAGGCTTCACAAAACGGTGCGGAATGGGCGGAATGGATGGATATAGCGCTGCAGCAGGGTTTTCAGGTTGGTTCCACGCCAAGTATGAAGCGTTTGGCTACAGTGGCACATAAAATAGCCAAAAAGAATATTAACGTATTAATCCAGGGGGCAACCGGTACCGGCAAAGAGGTGCTGGCGAGGTTTATACATGCGTGCAGTCAGCGGTCGGAAAATGCCTTTATCCCTATTAATTGTGGTGCTCTGCAGGAAAGCCTACTGGAAAGTGAACTTTTCGGTCACGAGAAAGGGGCTTTTACCGGAGCCTCGGGGCAGCGCAAAGGAATATTTGAAATAGCTAATAAAGGCACATTATTTCTTGATGAAATAGGTGAGGCAAGTCTGGCCATCCAGGTGAAATTGCTGCGTGTTTTGGAAACGGGAGAGTTTCTCCGGGTAGGTGGTGAAAAAACCGTCACAACTGATGTAAGGCTTCTGGCAGCAACAAATGTTGACTTGCAAAAGGCAGTAGAAAATAAGGAATTTCGTGAAGATCTTTTTTACCGTCTGGATGTAGTTCGCCTGGTAATTCCCCCCTTAAAGGAAAGGAAAGAGGATATCCCTATGCTTGTTAATTATTTTTTAAAGCAGGCAGCAGGGGAAAGAGCGCTTCAAATATCCCCTGAGGCCATGGAAATGCTCAAAAAGTATGCGTGGCCGGGGAATATAAGAGAGTTAATAAACGCTATTGACCAGGCTACTGCCCTGGTGGAAGGCAGCGTGATAACACCGGGATGTCTTTCTGACAAAATAAAAGATGAGGTTAGAAACGGAGAAGAGTTGGCCCATGTGGTCGGGATACCGGCGGGCGGTTTTCGGCCCAACTACAGAACTATGGTTTACAGGCTGGAAGAAATGCTGAGTAAAAAGGAATACCTGGATGAACTAGCAGACGATGAATTGCTTACAGCTTACAGCTTGGCAAGACAGCTGGAGTCTCGGATAAAAAGCAAGATGGGTCGTAGTGGTGTTCCCGGACCACATCCTCCTTCCATGGAAGAGGTTGAAAAAACGGTTATTCAGGAAACCCTTGATTACTATCAGGGCAATATAAGCAATGCCGCACGCTCTTTGGGAATGGGACGCAACACCATTTACCGAAAACTAAGGGAATACGGTTTAAACAGTAAACAGTAAATGTAAGCCAGGAAGCTAAATCAATTGCTTCTTGGCTTTTTTTACACTTTAGGAAAGTATACCTAAAAGGTGCCTGACCCTAACTGTTTGTCCTCATGTGGCGCACCGTTCCAGCATGGAACAGGTAGTTGTGTAATTATTGTACGATAAAAGTGAATTTTGCCGACCTTTTTAGTTAAAGACAGGGCATTAATTCTACAAATGTTGTGAATTTTTGTTCAATCCTTGTCCCTCAAGGACTACAAGGCTCTGGCACGCTGCTTGCTTTTCTAAATAATCAGACAGTAAAGAGAAGGGAAAGGGATAGTCTTTTCTCCTTCTGATGTAAGAAATAATTTTTAAAAAAACATTTAATTTAGGAGGTATGGTCAAGATGGCAGTACAAGAACAGGTATTTGGTTATTTTATTCCTACTGTTAACCTAATGGGAGTTGGTGCAGCTAATGAGGTTGGCAATCAAGTAAAAACTCTCGGTGGTAGCAAAGTTCTTATCGTTACCGATGGCTTTTTGGGACAGAGCGGCGGCATGGCAGATGATATTAAGGCCAAGGTGGAAGCAGTCGGCGCACAGGCAGTTATTTTTTCCGGCGCAGAGCCCAACCCTACTGATAAAAATGTTGCTGACGGTTTAAAGTTTTTCCAGGATAATGGTTGTAACATGATTATATCCCTAGGCGGCGGCAGTTCACATGACTGTGCCAAGGGTGTTGGCATTGTAGCTACTAATGGTGGTAACATTAGGGATTTTGAAGGTATTGATCAATCTTCAACAGCAATGCCACCATTTATTGCTATTAATACCACCGCCGGGACCGGCAGCGAAATGACTCGTTTCTGTATTATTACTGACACCGACCGTAAAGTTAAGATGGCTATTGTGGACTGGCGGGTAACCCCAAATGTTGCCATTAACGACCCCCTGCTGATGGTGGGCATGCCTGCAGGGCTCACCGCGGCAACAGGTATGGATGCTCTTACCCATGCTGTAGAGGCCTATGTATCTGTGGCAGCAACTCCTGTGACGGATTCGGCAGCCGTTATGGCTATCAAGTTGATCTCGGAAAACCTGCGTAACGCGGTGGCCAACGGCGGCAACATTGAGGCCAGAGACAAAATGGCTTACGCCGAATTTCTGGCCGGTATGGCGTTCAATAACGCCAGCTTAGGCTACGTACATGCTATGGCTCACCAGCTGGGTGGTTATTATAACCTCCCCCACGGTGTTTGTAACGCCATTCTGCTTCCTCATGTAAGTAAATTTAATATTATTGCCTGCCCTGAGCGTTTTGCCGATATAGCAGAATTTTTGGGTGAAAACACCGAGGGCTTGAGCGTACGTGCTGCCGCTGATAAGGCAATTGAGGCTATTAAGCAGCTATCCGTCGATGTAGGCATCCCCTCGGGCCTGAAAGAGTTAGATGTTAAGGAAGAAGACTTTAAAGTAATGACCGAAAACGCTATGAAAGATGCCTGCAGCTTTACTAATCCCAGAATTGCAACATTTGAAGACGTAATGGAAATATACCGGCAGGCTATGTAAGTAATAATATAACCCTTCTGTTTGAACCCAAAGGAGAGGCTTTGCCTCTCTTTTAGGTTGGTAAAACAATTTTTCCAACCTGTCTTTTGCGCCGCACATTCGGTTCATCCCGCTATATGTTAAAGAGAGGCTTTTGCATTCTTATCAGCTTGTCGCAGCAGTGTCCGGCAGATGACTTTGCCCCTAAATGGAACACTT
Organism: Bacillota bacterium; assembly: GCA_009711705.1. Lineage (GTDB taxonomy): Bacteria > Bacillota > Desulfotomaculia > Desulfotomaculales > VENG01 > VENG01. The sequence continues at coordinate 110,225 of VENG01000017.1, read as the reverse complement.
GTCCCGTTTTGGGGCAAAGTCATTGTGTCGTGGTTGGACACAAGCTAAGCGCTGTTGTTCTTTAGAGCTTCAATAACTTTTCCAAAAGTGGCACAAATTTTGCTATTTTTAATATAAGAAATAAGCAGGGAAAAAAATTTAAGTATAGTAGTTTTATAATAAGTAAGTTGGATAAGAAATATTATGTTACCTGGTTAATTTTTAAAAGGGGGTAATAAAGTGCCAAAGATTTTAAGAGTCAATATGACCACAAAGGAAGTAAAGTTTGAAGATGTGCCGGAAAAATATGCAGCATTAGGTGGGCGTGGCCTAACTTCTCAAATGGTATTGGACGATGTTCCTCCCACATGTGAGCCTCTGGGTGAATTCAATAAGCTGGTTATTGCTCCGGGACTACTTTCCGGGACTAATGCACCTTCTTCCGGACGCCTTTCAGTAGGGGGGAAGAGCCCGCTCACAGGTGGTATCAAGGAATCAAATGCCGGTGGCATCTCTTCTCAAAAATTGGGTAGTATGGGTATAAAGGCTATTGTTATTGAAGGCAAGCCGGCGGAAAAAGGAAGTTATATGCTTAAGCTCAGTGAAGAGGGAGCTGAGTTAGTAGCAGCAGATGACCTGGCCGGTAAAGGTACCTATGATGTAACAAAAATCTGCCGCGAGCGCTTCAATGATAAAGTAGCGGTTATAACCATTGGACCTGCCGGTGAAATGCTTATGCCTTCTGCGGGATTAACTAATAACGATACCGAAGGAAACAGCAGTCGCTATGCCGGTCGCGGCGGACTTGGTGCTGTGATGGGCTCAAAGGGCTTAAAGGCCATTGTTATAGATTGCAATAAAACCTTTGATGCCCCTGTTCAGGACAGTGACGCTTTCAAAGTAGCAGCCAAGAAGTTTACCAAAATACTGTTAGATCACCCAGTATGTGGTCAGGGACTTCCGGCTTACGGGACTAACGTCTTAATGAACATTATTAATGAAGCCGGTGCACTGCCTGTGCGTAACTTTAGCAAAGGTCGCTTTGATAAGGCGAACGATGTTGGCGGTGAAAAACTGGCTGAGGTGGCCAAAGAGCGGGGCGGTAAAGCAACTCATGCCTGTCACCCCGGATGCGTAATGCGTTGCTCCAATGTTTATCCCATGCCGGACGGCAAAGTTTGTGCACCTATTGAGTATGAAACAGCATGGTGTTTTGGACCGAACTTGGAAATAAGTGATCTTGATGTAGTCGCCAAGCTTAACTATATTTGTAACGATGTAGGCCTGGATACCATCGAGGCTGGATGTACCCTCGGCGTACTGGCTGAAGCAGGGGTTATTGCTTTCGGAGACGGCGAGGCAGCCATTAAGGCTCTGGAAGAAGTGGAAAAAGGTACTCCACTGGGTCGCATTATCGGCGGTGGTTCTGCTGTGGCCGGTAAAGCCTTTGGAATAACAAGGGTGCCTGCCGTAAAGGGGCAAGGGATTCCCGCTTATGACCCGCGTTCCTGTAAAGGTAACGGTGTTACCTATGCTACAACTCCTATGGGTGCCGATCATACTGCCGGTTATGCTGTAACCGCCAATATACTTAAAGTGGGTGGTCACGTTGACCCTAACAAGAGCGACGGTCAGGTAGAGCTTTCCCGTAACCTTCAGGTGGCTACAGCAGCAGTGGACGCTACCGGGCTGTGCTTGTTTGTAGCCTTTGCTGTGCTGGATAACCCAGAAGGGGTTCCTACCATCGTGGAAATGATTAATGCCCAGTATGGTACTGAGTTAACCCCGGATGATGTAATAGCTTTGGGGCAGCAGATTCTTAAAGTGGAGCGGGAGTTTAATGCCAAGGCCGGTTTTACCAAGGCTGACGACCGCTTACCTGAGTTCTTTACCACGGAAGAATTAGAGCCCCACAAGACTAAATTTGATATCAAGGATGAGGAATTGGACGAAGTATTTAATTTCTAGTATAATTATGGTTGCATGCTGTGTTTTGCAGCATGCAACTGTTTACTAGTGTGAGTTCGAAAAAGAGTATGACTGTAGCGCTGTTGCGGGGTGAATATATGCAGGTGGAAGTACGGGTTTTCAGTGGACTGGAAAAATTTTTGGATCAAAAAAGGTTTGGAGAACCTTTTTCTGTGGAGGTCCAAGATAACTGGGATTTGCGATCATTATTAGATCATTTAAGCATTCCTAAAGAGCAGGTATTCACTAAATTAGTTAACGGTAAACACCAGGATCTGGATTATAAGCTTAATGATGGTGACCGTGTGTCTTTGTTTCCGCCGGTGGGTGGTGGCTAGTCTTTGTATTTCGTTTTACAGGGGGTGAGGGTATGCATCGTGCTTTAGCCCCTCATGATAGAAACCCCGCTTTGTTTAAAGGTCTTAAACCCGGCTATAAAGTTTGGCTGGAAAAAGACGGGGTAGTATTCGGTGATGGGCTGTTTGAATTATTATCCTTGATTCATAACTATGGTTCCATCTCACAGGCGGCAAAATTGATGGATATGTCCTATCGTGCAGCCTGGGGCAAAATAAAAGCTTTTGAAAAACAGTGGGGAATATCCCTTGTGTTGAGCCAGACCGGCGGAGAAAGTGGCGGTGGAACTGTTTTGACATTAGAGGCAACTGAATTGGTGGAATGCTATCGCTCTTTTAATGATGATCTAAAATCAGCGATGGAAAAAAGCTTTCAGAATTGGTTTGGCGAATAGCTTTATTTTTTCCAAGCGTTATGCATTGTAAAGCATAAGGGTCGGATACGTTCTAGTAAAGAAGGTGGAAAGATATGCTGGATGCTTGTCAACGAAACATTAATTATCTAAGAATTTCTGTAACAGACCGCTGTAATTTGCGCTGCGTTTATTGTATGCCCGCAGAAGGTGTCAATCATATACCACATGAAGAAATTTTAACCATAGAAGAAATGGAAACGCTGGTGCAGGCAGCCGCAGGTGTAGGCATAAGAAAAGTGCGGCTGACGGGCGGAGAGCCCCTTGTGCGCAAGGGGGTTGTGAAACTAATAAGATCAGTGGCAGACGTTGAAACTATAGATGATATTGCCATCACCACTAATGGAATGTTACTGGAGCAGCTGGGGCCTCAACTTAGAGAGGCGGGTCTAAGACGGGTGAATATCAGCCTTGACACCTTGAATCACAGGCGCTTTAAGGAGATTACCCGGGTGGGACGGCTGCAGGACGTAAAAAACGGTATTGAAACTGCATTAAAACTTGGTTTGCATCCTGTAAAATTAAATGCCGTGGTGGTCAGGGGAGTCAATGATGATGAAATTATAGATTTAGCCAAGCTGGCTGTGGATTACCCACTGCATATGCGTTTTATTGAACTTATGCCTATCGGCCAGTCAGATTCCTTGGTAAAGAGTGGTTTTGTCAGTGCTCAGGAGGTTAGCATCGCTGTTGAAGCCGGGCTGGGTAAACTCCAGCCGGTTAATAAACCAACTGGTGCCGGACCGGCCAGTTATTACAGAATAGGAAACGCTCCGGGAACTATAGGATTTATAACCGCCATCAGCAACCATTTTTGTACTGCCTGCAACCGCCTGCGTCTTACGGCAACCGGCAGTATTAGGCCGTGCTTGTACAGCGACAGGGAATTAGATATTAAAACTCCTCTTCGAAGCGGAGCTTCTTTGTTGGAGCTGAGCAGGCAGTTTGTTAAAGCAGCGAAGGTTAAGCCCAACAGGCATAATATGTCCGGCGGATGGAAGGATAAAACGAAGCTAATGTCACAGATTGGGGGATGATAGCTTTTGAGCGGGAGCAGTAAAATGAGCGGTGGAATGCCGGGGTTCCCCGATTTAAATCATTTTGACAGCCAGGGCCGGGCGCGGATGGTTGATATCAGTGCCAAGGGTGACACTGCAAGAGAGGCGGTGGCCCGGGCAGAGGTTTTAATGCAGCCTGAAACCCTACGCCTGGTTAAGCAAGGTCGTTTTGCTAAAGGTGATGTTTTAAATGTAGCCAGGGTAGCCGGAATTATGGGAGCCAAAGAAACCGGACGCCTTATTCCCATGGCCCATCCCATAGCTTTAACCGGGGTCAATGTTGATTTTAAGTTCCGGGAGCCTGATGCCGTTGAGATAGAAGCCAGGGTGCGTACCACAGGTAAAACCGGAGTTGAAATGGAGGCCCTGACAGCGGTTTCCGTTACTGCCCTGACCATCTATGACATGTGTAAATCAGCAGATAAAGGCATGACTATAAATAATGCTCGCCTGGTGCAAAAGACAGGCGGTAAAAGCGGGAAATACCTCAGAGAGGGGGAGGAACAACATTGGGAGTAATTAAAGCGGTATGTACCAGTCCTGAAAAAGGGATGCGCAAAAAGAATGTGGGTGCAGGTGTTTTGATGCTGGATTTTGGCCTGGAAGGAGATGCACACGGGGGACCGTGGCACCGCCAGGTAAGCCTGCTGGCCATGGAAAGTATTCAAAAGATGGTCGAACAGGGCCTGGATGTAGGGCCCGGAGATTTTGCTGAAAATTTGACCACCGAGGGGATTAACCTTGTCTCGCTGCCGGTTGGTACTAAAATAAATATAGGTTCAGAGTGTGTAGGTGAAGTAACCCAAATAGGCAAGAAGTGTCATAACCGGTGCGCCATTTACGAGCAGGCGGGAGACTGCGTGATGCCCAGAGAAGGTATATTTATTAAAGTGCTGCAGGGTGGTCCGGTAAAGGTAGGAGACAGCATACAGGTGGTGGACTGATTTTGCAAGCATCAAAGGGACCACCGGTAATTTCAGTGGTGGGGTGGTCAAATTCAGGTAAAACCACTTTTTTAACCAAATTGGTGCGGGAACTTAAAGCCCGTGGCTACCGGGTGGGTACGGTAAAACATCATCACGGGGACGTGGAATTTGATAAGCCCGGAAAAGACACCTGGCAGCACTCCCGGGCAGGGGCAGATGCTGTATCACTGGCGGGAAAATGTGGATTTTTTGTTTATAAAAAATGGGAGAATCCAAGTTTAGATGATGTTTCCAGCTTAATGCCCGAAATGGATATTATTATTACAGAAGGATTTAAATCTGAAAACACACCTAAAATCGAGGTGCGGCGCCACCGGCAAGAGTCAAGCCCGGCTGCCGCTGCAGAAGAAATGGTAGCGCTGGTGGAGGAGTCAAGCGTCATTAAGCAAACGGACGGTGAAACAGTTCCGTGCTTTGCACCTGGTGATGCAAGGGGTGTGGCGGATTTGCTGGAAACGTTGTATTTAAGATAAACGGTGAGCTTTTAGCTCGCCGCTTTTGTATGGAGGTGAGGAAATGTTAGATGAACAACAACTCCTTCGTTATGATAGAAACATTTTACTTAACGGTATAGGGGCTAAGGGTCAACAAAAATTATTAAATTCAAAGGTACTGGTGGTAGGTGCCGGGGGGCTGGGCTCACCTATTGCCTTTTACCTGGCTGCGGCCGGGGTCGGCGTATTAGGAATCATGGATGCCGATGATGTGGATTATTCCAACCTTCAACGCCAGATCATTCACTGGACCGGGGATGTAAACAGGCCCAAGGTTGAGTCTGCAGCAGAAAAGTTGAAAAAGCTCAACCCGGGTGTTGAAGTAATAGGGTATCGGGAAAGGTTAACCGAAAAAAACTATTTGGATAAAATCAGAGGATATGACGCTGTGGCGGACGGAACCGACAGTTTCCCTACTCGTTTTCTTATTAACGATGCATGTGTGCGCTATGGTATTGCGTATATGTACGGGGGGGTGTTGGGGTTTGTGGGGCAAGCCATGACTGTAATCCCCGGATCCACCCCGTGCCTACGCTGTATATTTCCTAGCGAGCCGGACAGCAATGCACCTACCTGCCGGGAAGAGGGGGTTTTAGGTACTGTTCCCGGGGTAATCGGTTCTATACTTGCTACCGAAGTAATAAAGTATTCGATAGGGCTGGGGGAACTTCTCACCGGAAGAATCTTAACCTATGACGGGCTATCGATGCAATTTTTTAATGTGGATGTGGAAAGGAGTCCGGACTGTCCTACCTGTGGCGGGGGTATAAGATAACCTAACTTATCGAACAATTTCTAAAAAAATCGAAAATGGGGTAGACATTAGAACCAAGAACAAGTAAAATATAAGAAGTTAAAAAGGTGACAACTTGGCAATATTGTCAAAGTTTTCACGGCTGGCGGTGTTTTAGCCAGCTATAGTTTCCAGCTAAACTAGTATAAGAATTCTAATTTGGTAGCTGGAATTTAAGTGTCAACTTTATTGACTGACTGGTTAATTAAAAAATTATATACATGATTGAAAGGGGGTTTTTCAAGCAGAAGTTGCTGGCTTGTAACCTTGTAAGGTAAAAATTGACAAGGGGTATTTATAAAATAATAGTTGTACAAATTAAGAGGAGGGAATGACCATTAAGGTGAAACGGAGTATTGCTTTAGCCTTAGTAGTAGTGATGTTGGCTGCCGTGGGGGGGATCCTGGCTGCATGCGGTGATCAGCAAGAAGAGCCGCAGCAGAATGAAGGCACGGAAATGAAAGTGCAAAAGGACCTTAAGTTTGGTTTTGTTGAGTGGCCGGGAGTTACCCAAAAGACCTATATTCTAAAAGAAATTTTGGACAACTTAGGTTATAACGTGGAGGCTACAACTTTTACTGTACCTATTTTAATTCAGGGCCTGTCCACCGGTGACGTGGACGTTTTCGCCGGTGGCTGGATGGTAACCATGGCTCCTATGCTGGACAAGCACCTGGAAAGCGGAGCTATTGAAGATTTGGGTACCAATATTGCAGAGGTTGATTACGGCCCGGCAGTTCCCAGTTATGTTTGGGAAGCAGGTGTTCATTCCATTGGCGACCTTGATAAGTTTGCTGACAAGTTTGATCGTGAGTATTACGGAATTGAGCCCGGTAATGATGGAAATGAAGTAATGATGCGTGCTGTGGAGAATGACACCTATGGCCTTGGAGACTGGACTGTATTAGAGAGCAGTACCTCCGCTATGCTTGCTGAAGTTAAAAAGGCACAGGAAGCAGGTGACTGGATTGTTCATAGCGCCTGGGCTCCTCACTGGATGAATGTTGAATTAGACATGAAATACCTGGAGGATCCCGAAAAGATTTGGGGCGAAAATGAACGTGTTGATACATTAGCCCGTAAAGGACTCTCTGAAGATGATCCTAACGTTACTAAGTTCTTATCACAGTTCAAGGTAGAAAGTGACACACAAAGTGCATGGATTATGGAATATGATAAGGAAGGCCGTGACCCGCAAGCAGTAGCTGAAGAATGGGTTGCTAATAACCTTGATACGGTTAACCCCTGGCTTGAAGGAGTTAAGACCGTAGATGGTGAAAATGCTCAACAAGTGCTTAAGGAAGCCTATAGCGGCTAGTCACTTGTAACAAAATCTAATATAATAAAGGTCGCGGAAATCCGCGGCCTTTCATTTTGTTAGTGGTTGCTTTTATTTTTAATTGACTAGTTGATCAAAATAAGGTAAAATATTATGAGAATTGTAACTATAGGCATTGTAAAATATCATCCAGGGAGGGATAACCTATTCGTACTGTAATTAGAACGAATTTTGATCTTTGTACCGGTTGTTCGATTTGTCAATTGGCGTGTTCGGAAAGACAAACCGGAGGGTATAACCCTCGCCTGGCATTGTTGAAAATACGGCACATCAATGAAGGTCTAATTCACGAGCCTGTGGTATGCCGGCAGTGCCGGAACCCATACTGCCAAACTGTTTGCCCCGTTGATGCCGTGGGCCGGGATGAAAAGACAGGTGCAATAATCATCAATAGAGATAAATGTACGGGATGCGGGCTGTGTGCTAAATACTGTTATTGGGGTGCCATTTATTTTAATAAGCAAGACAAAGTGGTAATGAAGTGTGATCTTTGCGGTGGGTCTCCTGCCTGTGTAGAGGAATGTCCTACAGGAGCACTGGAATTGGTCAAAGTAAGGGGTGACATTGACAATGGCTAAAGGTTACATGGGAAAGTTTTTATTTATAAACTTAAGCAAAGAAAAAGTACAAGAAATTGCGCTTCCCGATTGGATGGCCCAGCAATATATTGGCGGCAAGGGGTTTGGGGCTAAACTTCTCTATGACCTTCTGCCCGCCGGAACGGAGCCCTTTGCCCCAGAGAACCTTTTAATGTTCTTGCCCGGTCCGTTGACCGGAACCACAGCCCCGTCAATGAGGGCTTGTGCAGTTACCAAGTCTCCGTTAACGGGTACCTTTTTGGATTCCTATTTTGGAGGTCATTTCGGACCGGAAATTAAATATGCCGGGTATGACGGCTTAGTTATCACCGGTAAGGCAGCCCACCCCGTATATCTTTGGATAGATGACGATAATGTAGAAATAAAACCTGCATCTCAGCTTTGGGGCCAGGATGCCCTGGAAGTAAACGCAGCTATAAAGAAAGAATTGGACGACGACACGGCTAAAGTAGTAAGTATCGGCCCGGCGGGAGAGAATAAAGTAAGATATGCTCTGATTAACTGTGAATATAACCGCCAGGCAGGCCGCGGCGGAGCCGGGGCTGTAATGGGTTCCAAAAACCTGAAGGCAGTAGCCCTGCGTGGGAGCCAGCCGGTGGCCATAGAAAATACAGAGGCGTTCAAAAGTGCTGTTAAAAAGGCTAATGCGGACCTAGAAGCCAGTCCGGATGTGCAAGCACTGGTGGAGACAGGCACTGCTTCTGCAGTTCCCTTTGCCAATGAAACAGGGCTTCTTCCCCACAGGAATTATAAGGACGGCACCTATGAAAATGCAAATAAGTTAAGCGACAGCGGCCAGTCCAAGCATCTCTGGCTGAAGAGTGCCGCCTGTATGGGATGCCCCATACGGTGCAGCAAGATGGGAGTTGTCCGGAGCGGCAAATATGCCGGGACGGTTTCTGATATAGTGGAATATGAATCGGCAGGGCTCATGGGCTCTAACCTGGCCATTGATGATATTAAAGCGGTAGCATATTTAGTCAAACTATGTGATCGGCTGGGACTGGACAGTATGTCTGCCGGTTCGTCAATAGGGTTTGCCATGGAAGCATGTGAAAATGGTTTGATTGAATCACCGCATGATGTAAAAATAGAATTCGGCAGTGTTGATGCCGCCGAGTATCTGATCAAGGCCATTGCTTCCCGGGAAGGTTTCTTGGGGCAGCTATTGGCGGAAGGCGTTAAAAGAGCCGCTGAAAAACTGGCCGGCGGTGCTGAAGAATTCGCTGTACACGTAAAGGGCCTGGAATCCCCGGCATGGGGTCCTAGAGGGGTGCCCGGCATGGGCTTGGCCCTGATGACAGCCGACCGTGGAGGATGTCACCAGAGAGGCTTCCCGGTTGCTTATGAAGCCGGGGGAGAAAAGTGGAACGGCAAACCGGTAGAGCCGCTGGGACTGGAAGGTAAAGCCGAGATAGTGGCACAGCTGCAAAACTACCTGGCCGGAACTGACACCCTGGTTAAGTGCGATTTTGGCGGTTTCGGTGTACAGCCTGCTACGTATGCTGAACTGCTCACCGCGGCAACCGGACACAGCGTAGACGAAAGCCTGTTTGACGAGGTAGGCGAGAGGATATGGAATCTTACCAGGTTATTTAACCTGAGGGAGGGTATCGATTATACCCAGGACCGTCTCCCTTCAAGATTTGTAAATGAACCTCTTCCCAGCGGCCCACAGAAAGGCCACAGAATCACCGAGGATGACATTAAATGCTTGCGTTCCGATTATTATAAAGTGCGCGGGTGGGATGAAAAGGGAACACCTACTGATGAAACATTAAATAGACTGGGCTTGCAGAATAATGAGAGTTTTAGCTTTTAGTGCCGGCCTTAAAAACCGTAAAGGCAATTTTTGACGGGATTAATGGGATTCGCGGGATATAGATTAAACAAAAAAGAACAAAGACATTAGACAGGATCCACAGGATTTGCAGGATAAGGGACCTAAAAAGGGTATTAACCAAAATTTCTATAAAATTATTATTAAAAAAACCAAAATAGGTATTAAAGAAAAGAATCTGTATGAAAAGGAACAATAAGGAGTATGAGCAAAGCAAAAAATCCTGTTAATCCTGTTAATCCTGTCAAAAAAATACCCCAAAGAAATACCCTAAAATGTTTTCTTATCAAGAAAGAAAGATCAATAATTTGAGAATTGGAGGTATTCGTCTATGATGGACAATTATTACAAAGTGAGAAGTTTTGAAATCCCCACAGTTATGAAGCACGGTGTGGGAGCCATCAGTCAACTGCCGGAATCCATTAAGGAACTGGGTGTCAAAAAACCATTAATCGTAACCGACGCCGGGGTTGTAAATGCAGGTCTTTTGGACAAGGTTACTGCACCGTTGGAAGAAGCAGGCATCCCTTACGCAGTTTTTGATAAGGTTATTGCCAATCCTCCCATTGAAACCGTCGGCGCCGGGACTAAGGCCTATAAAGATAATGGCTGCGACGGCCTGATTGGGCTTGGCGGGGGAAGTTCCATGGATACCGCTAAGAGCGTAGGGGTTGAAGTTACTCACGAGGGCAATATCCTGTACTGGGAAGCAGCAGAACGGGACCTGGAAAATAGGATTGCCCCGTTGATTACTGTCTCCACCACTGCAGGTACAGGCAGCGAAGTGACCATGTGGGCGGTTATTACAGACCCGGCGCGTAAGTTTAAATTTAACGTAGGCGGTCCCCTTCTGGCAGCACATATTGCCATTGTAGACCCCCTGCTTCATACATCTATGCCACCCCATATAACCGCTGGTACCGGTATGGATGCTCTCTGTCACGCTATAGAGTGCTATACCTGTCACTATGCACAGCCGCACACTGATGCGGCAGCGCTGCTGGCTATTGAATACTGTGCCCAATACCTGCGCCGCGCAGTGGCTAACGGTCAGGATGTGGAAGCCCGCTACTACATGGCCATGGCAGCCCACCTGGCAGGAATCTCCTACGGTAGTGATAGTGCCGGTGCAGTACACGCCATGACTCAAACTCTAGGCGGCATTCATCCCGAGATACACCATGGGCCTGCAGTAGGTGCAACTCTGGGTCCGGTAATGGAATATAACTGGTATGGTGAGCCTGAGAAATTTAAGCGCATTGCCGTTGCCATGGGTGAAGACATTTCCGGTATGACCGACAGGGAAGCCTGTCTGGCAGGTATTGAAGCAGTTTATGAATTGGCAGAAGACATTGATATCCCGAATATTGCTGATTTGGGAGTAAAAGAAGAAGAAATCCCTGCACTGGCCAAGGCAGCCATGGATGACCCGCAGACAGTGGGTAACCCCAGGGATCTGGATCTTAAAGGCTACGAGTGGATTTACAAGCGGTGCTTTGAAGTTTTATAGAATAAAGAAAAAGAGTTTTAACTCGGCATACAGATAAACTAAGTGAGCGGATAGAAAAGAACATGATCCGGGCAGCTTTCCCAATGGAATCTGTTAAAGACAGGTTAGGGACAACCAGGGCAGGTTTTCTTACGAAAACCTGCCCCTTTACCATGCTATATGAAGCACAACAATTGTCTAAGACCGGTACTTAATTAAGTACCGGTCTTAAGTGTGCACTTTTTCCGTTGCATTCAAGTTGGCCGGGAGAAAGAAACATGTTAAACTAGAGAAAAAAGGAAGAAAGGAGGAATAATAAATGGCAATAGTGGAAGTAACCGTTGTCCCCATCGGCACTTCTTCTCCCGGGTTAAGCAATTATGTTTCCGGGTGCTTAAAGGTGTTGGAAAAGGAAAAGGACGTCAAATACCAGCTTACTCCCATGGTACCATCTTAGAGGGTGACCTGAATCATCTATTGGAAGTGATCAAGCTTATGCACGAGCAACCTTTTAATGAAGGTATCGGCAGGGTGGTCACCACCGTTCGCATTGATGACCGCAGGGATAAAGAAATATCCATGGATTCCAAGGTGTCATCGGTAAAAAGCAAGTTATAAGCAGATTTGGAGAGTGTACACATTGCGATATTATATACAGCTTTTAAACAACCTTAAAAGTGGTAAAATAGCCCCGGTAAATCTTTTTTATGGGCCCGAGGGGTATCTAAGGGAACAGGCCATATACCAGTATAAAAAGGAGTTAGTGGCACCGGAGACGGCTGATTTTAATTTTGACTTACTGGACGGCCAGGAAGCATCCGAGGAAGATGTTGCCGCAGCCGCTTCCTCTCCTCCTATGCTGGGTGAAAGACGCCTTGTGGTGGTCAGGCGGGCCCGCTTCTTTGCGTCGTCACCACGAGGTGGTGCCAAGGCAAAAGGCAAAAAACAGCAAAAAAGTTCACCACTACTGGAATATATAGTAGCACCTTTAAGCACTACCTGCCTCATTTTTGAAACTGGGGATAGTGTGGACCGAAGAAAAAAAGCGTTTAAAGAAATATCCGGATATGGTGGGGCCTTAGAGTTTTCCAAACTAAAAACACCTGAAATTATTAAATGGATTACGCAGTTAGGTAGGCGCGGGGGCAAGGATGTTTCCCGGCCGGCAGCGGAATTGCTTGCCGCCCGTTGTTCCGATATGTATGATATTAAGAATGAAATGGAAAAGCTTATTTCTTATAAGGGTACAGGCGAGTCAATTAATGAAGATGATGTCTGTTTTATTGTTACTGACCGGGGCGAAGAGAACATATTCGCAGTGGTGGATGCACTGGGAACTCAAAATTATGTTAAAGCTTTAGATGGTATACGATACCTTCTTTTGCGGAAAGAATCCCCCCAGGCCATTCTGGGTATGTTGGCCCGGCAGGTGCGGTTGATTCTGCAGGCGGGTGAATTGTCAGTCATTGGATGTTCCTTTGCAGAGATAAGTAAGCAGATGAAGGTGCCCAATTTTGTATGTAAAAATGCCCTTGCTCAAAGCAAGAATTTTAAAACGGAGGAATTAGTAAGCCTTCTGCGTGGCATGTTACAGGTTGATGAACATGTGAAAACAGGCAAGCAGGAATTTTATCCTGCCATGGAAATGTTGCTACTGGATTCCTGTATCAAGTGAATAAAAATAAAAACCACCCTCCCATGGGTGGTATTTACTTAGCCGGCAAGTTTTTTTAACTGTTTAACCAAGCGGGACTTTTTGCGAGCCGCTTTATTTTTATGCCATACACCTTTATTTACTGCTTTATCTATAAGCGCTTGCGCCTTTTTGAGTTTTTGCTGGGCTCCATCCTTATCGTTGGCGGTAAGGGCCTCTTCAAAACGACGAATTGCGGTTTTTACTGTTGATTTTACTGTTCTGTTCCGCACTGTACGCTTTTCTGTAATGCGTATTCTTTTAGCTGCTGACTTTGTATTAGGCACGACAAATCACCTCCTTAACAGAGTGAATTTTACCATGCGGGAAAAAAAAATGCAAGAGTGGTCGGTATACATGGGGTTTTTTTTGTTTATTCTAAAAATACGTTAGCAAGGGAGGGGGTGAAAAATTTGTCAAACTGGATTGGGTTTGCCATTAGATTTGTTGTTTCTGCACTTGTATTAATGTTAGTAAGCTGGATTGCCCCTGGATTTGTAGTAAGTGGGGGCTTTACGGGCGCATTAATAGCTGCGGTGGTAATTGCAGTTATCGGTTATCTCGCTGAAAGTTTACTTGGTGATAAGGTATCACCGCAGAGCAGAGGCCTGGTAGGATTTATTACCGGTGCCGTCGTTATTTATTTGGCCCAGTTTATTATCCCCTCGCTGCTTAGTGTAAGCCTTGTGGGAGCATTAATCGCCGCTTTTGTAATTGGCATAATAGATGCAATAGTACCAACAGTAGTAAGATAGATGCATTGCCCTGCCTTATTTATAAGGCAGGGCAATGCAATTTCATAATTAAAACCCTGCGGGCATAGGATGTACAAACACCTTGGTAAAGGGTAAGGAGAGATGGTATGTATCCCGCTTCGTATTATTACCGCAGGCGTCTCCCGGGTCGGAGTCGTGGAAAGGGCTTAATCATATGTCTGATTGTTTTTTTAATGTTTTCCACAGGGATCGGCCTGTTAAAGCTAATCAATATCCAGCAGGCTATCCCCAAATTCCCATTGCTCATTTTAGGACAAAAAGGGGAAAACGCCCTCAACTTGATGTGTTCAGCAATGCCCCTTTTGCCTGTTTCGATAGAATTAAATGATGAATCGAATAACCAATCAAGTATTCAATTGGCTGACATCCTGGTTTTGCGTCTCTCGCGCGTTTTTAGGTTGGACAGGCAAAGTCCTATAGCTTTACTGGAAAAAGAACTGCCGGTGCCGGTGGAAGTAGAATCTTCTGCTGTTCCGGTAATGAAAGCGGCACCTGTCCTACCGAATCCTCCTTCTCCCGAGCCTGAGGAGCCCCGGCAAGCCCAGGTACCGACATTGTCGGAAGAATGCCTGATGGCCGTCTATAATACTCATACCGGTGAAACATATGCACTTACTGATGGCATGGATCGATTACAGGGAAAAAAAGGTGGTGTGGTCCAGGCTGCCGCCGCCCTTGAAGAAGAGCTGGAAAAAAAATTAGGTATTCGTGTAGCGCGTTCCGATGCCATTAATGACGATGTTTACCAGTATTCTTATGCTAAGTCCAAAGCAGTGCTGGAAAAGCTATTGGCGGAAAACTCACAAATTGTTGCGGCATTTGATGTGCACAGGGATGCAGGTAAGTCCCGTGAGGAAAGTATAGTTAATATTGACGGAGAAATTTTAGCTCCCATATTAATAATAGTGGGCTCTGATGCCAGGGCCGAGTTTCCGGGATGGCAAAACAATTACCAGTTTGCTAAAAAGTTAGCCTCAGAAATAAACAAGCAATATCCGGGCTTGTGTTTGGGAGTGATGGTTAAAGACGGGCGCTATAACCAGTTTTTGCACCCCCGGGCTCTTTTGCTGGAAATAGGCAGTGTCAGTAACTCCACAGAAGAAGCAGTGCAGTCAGCAAGGCTATTAGGGAAAGTACTGGGACCGTTAATCCGAGAAATCTATGAAAATAAGCAGAGCGAATAAAGGCAGTGGATAAAAGGAAATGCTTGGGAGTAGGAGGGGAGTATACAATGATCACAACCAGGATGGCTATAGTAATTAGCTTGGGAGTTTTTCTGGGCCTCTTGAGCTACGGTGTGCAAACTACGGTGATCAATTATAACACCCTGGTCAATCCCCCAAGGCCTCTTCAAATAATGTCGATAGAAGGGGAAAGTGGAGAATTGGGTTTCATGGGCGAGGAACTTAATTTGTCTCAGCCTGCCGTTGATGCTGCCAAAGAGCAAATGGTGGTAAAATTGGCCGGGATAAAAGAATTAGCCGGTGATATTTGCGAACAGCTGTTTGAAGAATACAATGAATTAAAAAAACAAAGTCAAAATAACCTTTTATAACTTCCGAATCTCACTTCTAAATCCAACTTCCGTACTTTGGTCCTTGGTGTTATAATATGGTGAGTTGAGCCGGATTTAGGAGGGACCAAGATGGAAAGAAGACAAGAGCGAATCCGTAACTTTTGTATTATTGCCCATATAGACCATGGAAAATCAACATTGGCAGACAGGCTTTTGGAAAATACCGGGGCCCTCACGGCAAGGGAAATGTCCGAGCAGGTGTTAGACAAAATGGACCTGGAGCGTGAACGTGGAATTACGATAAAAATGCAGGCCGTTCGCTTGGATTACCGGGCCCAGGACGGTAGTAAATATGTTTTGAATTTGATTGATACCCCAGGGCATGTGGACTTTAATTATGAAGTGTCCCGGAGTCTTGCCGCCTGTGAAGGAGCGCTGTTGATAGTGGACGCCGCGCAAGGTATTGAAGCTCAAACCCTGGCTAATGTTTATTTGGCGCTGGATCATGACCTGGAGATAATCCCGGTTATAAATAAAATAGACCTGCCGGCGGCAGAACCGGAGAGAGTGAAACAGGAAATAGAAGATGTGATAGGGCTGGACTGTTCCGATGCCATTATGGCGTCGGCTAAAATGGGCACCGGAGTGGCAGAAATACTGGAACAAATTGTGCAAAAGGTACCACCTCCGAAAGGGGATGATACCGCTCCTTTAAAGGCGTTGATCTTTGATTCACATTACGACAGCTATAAGGGTGTTATTGCCTACATACGGGTAGTCGAGGGAACCCTCAAAAACGGCATGAAGATTAAGATGATGCAGACTGGCAAGGAGTTTGAGGTTAATGAGCTGGGGGTCTTTCTCCCTGCAGCCACCAAAACAAAGGAGTTATATGCCGGGGAAGTTGGTTTTGTAGCGGCGAGCATGAAAATCGTTAAGGATACCCGGGTGGGCGATACCATTACGGAGGCCCAAAGGCCTTGTGATAAACCTCTGCCGGGTTATCGCAAGGCTACGCCCATGGTGTACTGTGGATTATATCCCGTGGAAACAGGGGATTATGAGGATTTGCGGGATGCTCTTGATCGCCTGCAGTTAAATGACGCGTCTTTGGTGTACGAGCCTGAAACCTCCGAGGCCCTGGGCTTTGGGTTCAGGTGCGGTTTTCTGGGGCTTTTGCACATGGAGATTATGCAAGAGCGCCTGGAACGGGAGTACGGAATTAACCTGATCACCACTGCCCCCAGTGTTGTATATGAGGTGCATACAACGGATGGCAGCGTGCTGCACATTGAAAACCCGACCAATATGCCTCCTGCAGGAAATATAGAAAAAATGACAGAGCCGTATGTTAAGGCCACAGCCATGGTTCCGGAGGATTTTGTGGGCCCGGTGATGGAACTCTGCCAGGACCGGCGGGGTACATTTAAAAACATGGAGTATTTAGGTGTTAACCGTGTTCTGATAACTTACGACCTTCCCCTGAGTGAAATAATTTTTGACTTTTTTGACCAGATAAAATCTCGTACCCGTGGCTATGCTTCCCTGGATTATGAGGTTATTGGGTACAAGGAGTCAGAGCTGACCAAGATGGATGTGCTGGTCAACGGTGAGCCTATGGATGCTCTTTCTTCCATTGTTCATCAGGAAAAGGCCTACCACCGCGGCAGGGCACTGGTGGAGAAATTGCGCAAATTAATCCCCAGGCAGATGTTCGATATACCCTTGCAGGCGGCCATCGGGAATAAAATAATTGCCAGAGAAACCATCAAGGCACGGCGCAAGGATGTTCTGGCCAAGTGCTACGGGGGGGATGTTACCCGCAAGCGCAAACTACTGGAAAAGCAAAAGGAAGGCAAGAAGCGAATGAAGCAGGTGGGAAACGTGGAAATCCCTCAAGAGGCTTTTATGGCTGTGTTAGGAGTAGAAGAATAGTATGTTTAATGGATAATAAAACGATATTGCTAGTAATAGCCGTAGTAGACAGATAACATCCTGGCTCTTGCGCAGAGCGAATGAAATGAATGAGCGGGCGCAAGAGCCAGGATAAGAAAAACCACCTTAGCACCTAACAACCATTGCTAAAGCAGTGGTTGTTTTAATTGCCCGGCAATTGTATGGGAGGATGGATATTGGAAACAGGATTATATGTTCATGTGCCTTTTTGCGTAAAAAAGTGTAATTATTGCGATTTTATTTCCTATCCGTACCACGAAAAGAAGGTAGAATCATATCTGGCAGGATTGGAGCAGGAAATGAAATTGTACTCTCAATCACCTATTTTTCAGAACCGGAAGATTTCAACTGTGTATATTGGCGGTGGTACGCCCACTTGTTTAGCTGCTGCCAGTTTGGGAAAAATTATACATGATAGCTTTAAATATTTTAATGTTTCTATCGGTGCCGAAGTAACTATGGAGGCAAATCCGGGCACAGTCAGTCCACACCTTCTGGCATCGGTCCAAGCGGCGGGAGTTAACAGATTAAGCCTGGGAGTGCAGTCCTGCCGCGAAGATGAACTCAGATTGCTGGGGCGAATTCACTCCTTTAGACAGGCCAAGGAGACATTTCTTATGGCCAGAGAAGCAGGACTGCATAATATAGGTGTTGATTTAATATCAGGCCTGCCGGGGCAATCCACCCTGGACTGGATGGAAACCCTTAAGAATATTATTGCTCTTGAACCGGATCATGTTTCCGCTTACGGTCTTCAGTTGGAAGCAGGAACGCCTCTGTATGAAGATGTCCAAAGTGGATCGCTCGCTCCTTGCAGCGAAGAAGAAGAGCTGAAAATGTTTTTGCAAACCGGAGACTTTCTTACCAACTATGGTTTAGACCACTATGAGATTTCAAACTTTGCCACTCCTGGAAGGCAGTGCAGACATAATTTGATGTACTGGCATAACCAAGAATACCTAGGTATCGGCCCTGCGGCACATTCTTTTATAAATGGTTGCCGCTATGCTAATGAGGTGCAAATATCCGCTTACAAGGACGCCCTTGATGCGGAATGCCTGCCTGTGGCTAATCAGGAAAAAATCGATACTGTAACGGAAATGGCGGAAACAGTTTTTCTAGGACTTCGTTTACTGAAAGGATTAAGTTTAGATTGTTTTAAGAGGCGCTTTGGGTGTGCCATTGATGAAGTTTATCCCGGGCCATTGCAAAAGCTCACAGATATGGGGTTAGTAGAAAGTGCCGGTGGTTACCTAAGACTCACCCGGCGCGGATTGCCCGTTGCGAACAGGGTCTTTATAGAATTTTTGCCTTAAACTATGGAAAAGAGGTGCTTCTTACTGGCTGTAATTGCTTGACAAAAGTTAGTTCCGGTGCTATGTTTTATTTAAGGTTTAGCACTCAAGTAGTGTGAGTGCTAACAAGGGGGTATTGCGGGATGAAAATGGATGGTCGCAAACAGCAAGTTTTAATGGCCATTATTCAGGACTTTATTGCTACCGCCGAGCCGGTTGGTTCCAGAACTATAGCCCGCAAATATAAATTAGGGGTTAGCCCTGCTACAATTAGAAATGAAATGGCAGACCTGGAGGAAATGGGTTTAATAGAACAGCCTCATACTTCTGCCGGTCGTATTCCTTCGGACTTGGGCTATCGCTATTATGTCGATAATTTAATGCAGCGTGGAGAGCTTACCAAGGACGAAGAGGATATCATTAAAAATGGTTATGAAAGTAAGCTGAAAGATGTAGGCCATGTCATTCAGGGAACCGGTGATATGTTATCCCAGCTGACCAACTATGCCGCGGTGGTTATGACCGCTCAGAGGGGCAGAACAGCTTTTAAACATATCCAGCTCATACAGATGAGTGAAGGGCAGGCCATGGTGGTAGTAGTAACCGAAACCGGTGCTGTTCACCACCGCATAATAGACATCCCGGAAAGTATCACCGCAGGAGATTTAGAAACAATATCCGGCGTATTGAACCGTAAATTGCAAGGCCGGGCTATGGAAGATATACGGCTTACGTTAATGAAAGAAATTTATTTTGAACTAGCCAAACAGAAACAAATTTTAAATAAAGCTATGGACCTTATCAATGAAGGTTTAACGCTGGAAGCAGAGGATAAGATTTACCTGGGAGGGGTATTTAATATCCTTAACCAGCCCGAATTTCATAATGTGGAAAAGGTTAAAACGCTGCTAAGCCTTTTAGAACAGGAAAAGCTCTTGCATAAGTTGATGTCCGAAGTCTTTGATGCCGGCGGCATTACGGTGCGGATCGGCGGCGAGTTGAGCAATGAGCAGATGCAGGAATGCAGTTTGGTTATCGGGACCTACGGCCTGGGGGATGAACCCATGGGATCTATAGGGGTGCTTGGCCCGACCCGGATGGATTATACCCGGGTAGTGACTGTTGTAGAGCACATGACTCGAAATTTATCCCTTGTAATGCACAGGTTGATTACGGGACGTAACAGGTGAGGAGGATTTTAATTTGAGCCTAAAGCAGCAGGCCAATAAGGGGTCAGAAGTTGATGAGCAGCTGGCCGCTTTAATTACAAACAGCAATGCCGTGCGGGCTATATCTTCCTCGGTGGAGGGTACTCTGGGACCTAAGGGCTTGGATACTATGCTGGTTGACAGATACGGTGATGTGGTGATTACCAATGACGGTGTAACCATACTCACATTGATGGAGGCCAATCACCCGGCTGCGCGTATGCTAATCAACGTGGCCAGGGCTCAACAGGATGAAATCGGAGATGGAACTACCACTGCCACGATTATGGCCGGAACTATGGTTTCCACGGGGGTAGATCAGGTAGCGAGAGGGGTGCCGGTTGCCCGCGTCATAGAAGGGTTAAGGTTTGGGTTTCAGCATGGGCTAAGGTTAATGCAAGCCCGGGTGCGCCCTGTAGATGATATGGATGACCCGGTATTAAAGCAAGTGGCCTTGGTGGCAGGGAGAGGTTACCTTGATATTGCAGATCTGGTTGTGGAGGCGGCACGCCTGGTGGGAAAAGAAAAAATTGTGGATCCCAATTTTAAATTTTCCGACACGGTGGTAGCTGAAGAGGGATCAGATAATAAGGTCTTCTCCGGTGTAATTATAAATAAAGAACCGGTAAGTCGCCAAACGCCCAAAAAATTTAACCACGCCGGTGTTCTGGTTATCGATGATGCCTTAGAACCGGAGGAAATAGAGCCCGAGGCCTTGGCCACGGAAGCAGGTTTTAACCTATCGTTGGAGCTTAAGGAACATTTTAAGCAAAATTTGCAAAAACTGGCATCTGCCGGAGTAAGCATGGTTTTGGTTGACCGCAGTGTCCATGATTTGGCAGAAGAAATCTTAACTGATGCCGGCATCATGGTCGTGGAGCGCGTCTCCAACAGGGAATTGCACAGGGCAGCTGAACATACCGGTGCCCGCATTATTAAACGCACTGCGTTAAAACGAAGTATAAACGATATATGCGGCTTTTTGGGCCGTACAGATAAGGTATTCCATGATGAAAAGCTGAAACAGGTTTGGTTAACAGGCGGTCAGGGGAAACCTATGGCTACTGTGTTGGTAGGCGCCGCTACCGCGGAAGTGGTAGGTGAAAGGGAACGTATTGCCAGAGATGCTGCGTCCGCCGTACAGGCATCATTACGAGGGGGTGTGGTTCCTGGTGGTGGTTCGCTGGAACTGGCTGTGGCCCGTGAAATTGAACGGGAGAAAGCCGGCCTCAAGGGTATGACGGTATTTGGCGTTGATTGTGTAATTGAGGCACTTAAAAGACCAATGTCCCAAATTGTAGCCAATGCCGGATTCAACCCCCTGGAAAAAATGGGCGACGTTACAGCTGCCCAGGTGGAGGCCGGGTTGGATTCTTTGGGTATCGATTGTGACAGCGGAACAGTATCGGATATGTACCGGCTTGGGGTCATTGATCCTGCTCCGGTAAAAACATATGCATTTAAGGCAGCAGGAGAAATCGCCGAGGCAATATTACGCATAGATACCATAATTAAGAAAAAGGAAGAACAGGAAGGTGCCAGGGTTGACGTCGATAAGATTATACCCCAATAAATAGAAAATTGTATTTGTTACAAAGAGGTGATGTGTAGTGGATGAGAAGCAGTTTGAAAAGGTGGGGAATCCAGAGGTAAGCCCGGCAGAAGAAAACGTCTCTGCACCGGATTGCAGCGAGGAAACGGCTGAGGTTCTTCTGGAGGAAGAAGACGCTGCGAAGGAAATAGAGAAGCTTAAACAAGAACTGGCCCGGGAAAAGGCCCAGTCGAATGAACACTATACCCGGCTTATTCGGGCGCAAGCTGATTTTGATAATTTTCGCAAAAGGAATCAAAAGGAAAAGGATGAGTTCTGGAAGTACGCGTCAGAACCGTTAATATCAGAGCTTTTGCCTGTACTGGACAATTTTGGGCGTGCACTGGATGCCACGCCGGGAGATGGAGAGAAGTTTTTAGAAGGAATCCAGATGATTTACCGCCAGTTGTATGAGGTCCTGGAAAATGAGGGGCTGGAGGTGATAGACGCTAAAGGTGAGGAATTTGATCCTAATAAACACGAGGCCGTAATGCAGGAAGAAACAGATGAGTATCCGGATAATACAGTTATTGAGGAAATGCAGCGGGGTTATATGTTTAAAGATAAGATAATCAGGCCGGCCATGGTAAAAGTGGCCCGCTCCTCATAGAAAGAAATTTATAAGATTTTATAGAAGGAGGTACTAGCAAATGGGGAAAGTAATAGGAATTGATTTAGGAACAACCAACTCATGTATGGCAGTTATGGAAGGTGGCGAGCCTACAGTTATTCCAAATGCCGAAGGGGGACGTACTACTCCTTCTGTTGTCGGTTTTTCCAAGACGGGGGAACGCCTGGTAGGGCAGGTGGCTAAACGTCAAGCTATTAGTAATCCGGAAAAAACTGTACATTCCATTAAAAGGCATATGGGCTCAAAACATAAAGAGAACATAGATGGTAAAGCATATACCCCGGAAGAAATTTCCGCCATGATTTTGCAGAAGCTGAAAACCGATGCTGAAGCTTACCTGGGTGAAAAAGTTGAGCAGGCAGTGATCACAGTTCCTGCCTATTTTACCGATTCCCAGCGCCAGGCCACAAAGGATGCCGGTAAAATTGCCGGTCTGGAAGTATCAAGGATTATCAACGAGCCCACCGCGGCCGCACTGGCCTATGGGCTTGACAAGCAAGATGACCAGACCATACTGGTTTTTGACCTGGGTGGAGGTACTTTCGATGTATCTATCTTGGAATTAGGCGAAGGTGTTTTTGAAGTTAAAGCCACCAGTGGTAATAATCGCTTGGGCGGTGACGATTTTGACCAGCGGGTTATGGATTACCTGGTAAGTGAATTTAAGAAGGATACGGGTGTTGACCTCAGTAAAGACCGCATGGCCATGCAAAGGGTAAATGAAGCGGCAGAAAAGGCCAAGGTTGAGCTGAGTGGAGTTGCCACCACAAATGTTAACCTACCCTTTATTACCGCTGATGCTGAGGGGCCAAAACATTTAGATGTAAATTTAACCAGAGCTAAATTTGATGAATTGACGTCGGATCTAATTGAAAAGACAATGGTTCCTACCAGGCAGGCCATGAAAGATGCAGGATTTGAGCCTAAAGATATAAATAAAATATTGTTGGTTGGTGGGTCCACCCGTATACCGTCTGTACAAGAGGCAATCAAAAAGTATCTGGGTAAAGATCCTCATAAGGGTATTAACCCTGATGAGTGTGTAGCTATAGGAGCGGCCATTCAGGCCGGTGTATTGGCCGGAGAGGTTAAGGATGTACTGCTTTTGGATGTTACACCTTTGTCTCTGGGAATTGAAACGCTGGGCGGTGTATCTACCCAGCTAATTGAGCGCAATACTACTATACCCACTTCCAAGAGTCAGGTGTTTTCCACCGCCGCAGACGGGCAGACGACGGTTGAAATTCACGTCCTGCAGGGTGAGCGCCCTATGGCGGCGGACAATAAAACCCTGGACAGGTTCCAGTTGACCGGTATTCCGCCCGCTCCCCGGGGAGTGCCACAAATAGAGGTTACCTTTGATATAGATGCTAATGGCATTGTCAATGTGTCAGCTAAGGATAAGGGTACGGGTAAGGCGGAAAGTATAACCATTCAAGGAGGTACCGGGCTCAGCGACGATGAAATCGATCGCCTGGTCAAGGATGCTGAAAAGAATGCAGAGGAAGACCAAAAACGCAAGGAGAAAGTGGAATTGGTCAATCAGGCTGATAGTATGATTTACCAGGCTGAAAAGACCATCAAGGATAATAAGGATAAACTTGATCCGGCCAAGGTGGAAACGGTTGAAAAGGCCAAGGAAGAACTGCAGGAAGCTATAAAAGGTGACGATTTAGAGGATATTAAGGCAAAGACAGAGAACTTGACCGGACCGCTGTATGAGCTTACGGCAGAACTTTACCAGCAGCAGGAACAGCAGGGTGAAGATGCGGCTGGCCAGGGAAATGAAGCTGATGAAAACGTTGTAGATGCGGATTACGAGGTTAAAGACGATGAAGATAAAAAGGATAAGTAACAGGATTTTTAATCCTTACGTAGAATAGCAATGTACGGTATAGAAATGATTAGAACCAGTACTTAAGAATACCTATTTGAGAATGCCTATTTAAGGAGGGCGTTGGATTTCCGGTTTTTTGCGGACTTTCGCCCTCCTAATGGTGTTTAGAATGAAAAAGGTGGTGAAACTATGGCCAAACGTGATTACTACGAGGTGCTCGGTATATCCCGAGATGCTTCCAAGGATGAGGTAAAAAAGGCATATCGGAAACTGGCCCGTAAGTATCACCCCGACGCTAATCCGGATGATGATCAGGCGGCTAAGAAATTTTCCGAAGCCACTGAGGCTTATGATGTATTAATGGAAGATGAGAAGCGGGCCGCTTATGACCGTTTTGGCCATGCCGCAACCGACGGGCAGGGTGGGTTTGAAGGTTTTGGCGGATCGGACTTCGGAGGCCTCGGCGATATTTTCGATATGTTTTTCGGTGGCGGTGGCGGAAGACAAAGGCATGGTCCGCAGCGGGGCTCTGATGTTAGGGTGGATATGGAACTTTCCTTTGAAGAGGCCGCGTTCGGTTTGGAAAAGGATATAAAAGTGCCGCGGGTGGAAGATTGCGGTACCTGCGGTGGTGATGGTGCGGCACCCGGCACCAAGTCCCATCCGTGTGTGCAGTGCGGCGGTACCGGTCAGATGCAGTTTGCTCAAAATACACCTTTTGGCCGGGTGGTACAGTCACGCACCTGTGATCGCTGTCATGGGAAAGGTACCATTATAGAAAAACCATGTCCTACTTGCCATGGTTCGGGTCAGGTGAGGCGTAACAGAAATATCCATATCAAGATTCCTGCCGGTGTTGATAATGGCTCCCGCCTGCGGGTATCCGGAGAAGGAGAGGCCGGGGCCCGGGGCGGTCCAAGGGGAGATCTGTACGTCTATATCAGGGTCAGACCTCATAAATTCTTCAGGCGGGATGGAAACGACGTTGTATGTGAAATACCCATTTCTTTTGTGCAGGCAGCGCTGGGAGACGAAGTTGATGTTGCTACTTTGGAGAGCAAAGCCTCTTTGAAAATTCCGGAGGGGACTCAAACCGGAACGGTTTTCCGGCTGCGGGGCCATGGAATACCAGATGTAAACGGGTATGGCAGAGGAGACCAGCATATAAGGGTAAAGGTATTTACACCTACCAAGCTCACCGATGAGCAACGTGAGCTGTTAAAAGAATTGGGACGCAGTCTGGGTGAACAAACCAGAGAGGAAGAAAAGGGTTTTTTCGGAAAAGTGCGCGACGCTTTTATGGGATAGGCGGGCGCGTAAAAAAAAGAAAGTAAAGGGAATCACATGCCAAAATGGGTGGAAGTTGCAGTTTCTATATCTGAGGAGTGGATTGAATCTCTCAGTTATGCACTGAGAGAAACAGGGGTAAATGGCATTGCCATTGATGACCCGGGGGCGCTGCGTAGTTTATCTGCCACCGAGCCCGAGATCAGACCGGATATTATTCCCCCGCACGGGGCACCGGCAGTGGTAAAGGCTTATTTCCCATGGGAAACACAAGAAAAACAGCTGCAAAAGCTGGCAGAAATATTGGAATCAATGTCTTTACCAATTAGTAAGGTCGAAACCCGGGAAATGGAAGAAAAAGAATGGCAGGATGCCTGGAAAATATACTATAAACCTGTTAAAGTTGGAAATAAATTGGTTATAAAACCGGAATGGGAAGAATACAGTACGCAGGAAGATGAGATTGTTATTCAAATGGATCCCGGTCAGGCGTTTGGCACCGGTACCCATCCCACCACTGCTATGTGTCTTGAATTAATAGAAGAGTATGTGGCTGCCGGTGATTCCGTTATAGATGTTGGTACCGGTTCCGGTATCTTGGCCGTTACGGCTGCCCTTTTGGGATCGGCAAGGGTTTTGGCTTTGGACATGGATAAAGTGGCCGTACAAATGGC
Source organism: Bacillota bacterium (assembly GCA_009711705.1). GTDB lineage: Bacteria > Bacillota > Desulfotomaculia > Desulfotomaculales > VENG01 > VENG01. The sequence goes on along the minus strand of VENG01000017.1, from coordinate 84,447 downwards.
CGCAGAGAATACCAGGCGTAACGGTGTTTCTTCAACAGTAAGGGTTAAGGAAGGCAACTTGTTGGATAATGTAGAGGGTAGGTTTGACATTGTTGTTGCTAACATACTGTCGTCTGTAATTATAGAACTTGCGCCTGATGCCGCTAAGGTTTTAAGGTCCGGAGGTTATTTCATCGCTTCGGGTATTATCAGGGAACGGCTGCCGGAGGTTCGTGGTGTTTTAGAGAAAATGGGTTTTCTAATTAAAGAATTGCGCCACCAGGGTGAATGGGTTGCTTTGGTAGCAGTGTACCCGTAAAGGCTTGTAAGGTCTCAATGTAAAAATTTTATTTCTTTTGGAGGGCCGATTCATGCCACGTTTCTTTGTGTCGCCCGAACAAGTAAAGTCAGGTCATATTACAATTTCCGGGCCGGATGTTCGCCATATTTCCAAGGTATTGCGAATGGGTACCGGGGATATAATTACAGTATTAGATGGTGACGGAAAAGCATACGAAGCCCGTATCGAAAGTGTTACAAAGGGTAAAGTAAATTGTGAGGTTTTGGAACAGGGGCAGGCCGGAGGAGAACCTCCCATAAGGGTAACTTTGGTGCAGGGCATCTCCAAGGGTGAAAAAATGGACTTGGTTATGCAAAAAGGTACTGAACTTGGCGCCACAGCCATCATCCCGGTAATATGTCAGCGGTCCGTGGTTAAGTTGTCATCCACAAAGGCGACGGAAAGGCGTGACCGCTGGCAGCGCATAGCGGTAGAGGCAGCCAAGCAATGTCGTCGTTCTGTTGTACCCCGTGTAGTAACTCCCACCACTTGGTGGGAGGCTTTGGATGACGTCCCTGCAGAGGCAATGGGAGTGATGCCTTACGAGGGTGAAACAGAGCAAAAGATGCGTAATATTTTTAATAAAAAAGATGTGCCTTCAGAAATATTTATTTTTATTGGACCGGAAGGCGGAATCCATCCCGAAGAGTTTGAACAAGCACAAAGAAAGGGCGTTATACCTGTAACTTTAGGTCCCCGCATTTTACGTACGGAAACTGCGGGATTGGCTGCTCTGGCTTTGGTGCTATACGAATGGGGAGACCTTGGTGGTGCTCTGAATGAAAAAAAAGACCGTAGCTTGCACTACGCTGGGGTGCAAGGTTAATCAATACGAATCTTCGGCTATAGAACAGTTGTTCATGGAAAAAGGATATAAAGTTACTGATTTCAACGATTATGCTGATGTGTATGTTATTAATACCTGCACGGTCACCCACATGGGGGACCGTAAGTCAAGACAGCTTATCCGCCGGGCCACCCGGACCAATCCCGGGGCCGTGGTTGTGGTTACAGGCTGTTATGCGCAGACTTCTCCGGCAGAGGTATTGGATATTCCCGGAGTTGATCTTGTAGTCGGTACCAGGGACAGATCAAAAATTGTTGATCTGGTTGAAGGTGCTGAGCTAAAAGGTAACCGTCCTGTGAATGCTGTTGCTGATATAATGTCCGCGCATTCGTTCGAGGAACTGCCTGCATTGGTACAAAACCGTGTGCGCGGTTTTTTAAAGATTCAGGAGGGCTGTGATAACTATTGTGCTTACTGTATCGTTCCTTATGCCCGCGGGCCGCTTCGCAGCCGAAGCCTGGAAAGTGTCTTGGAGGAATCAAAAAAGTTACTGGATCAAGGATTTAAAGAAATAGTATTGACAGGGATCCATACCGGTGCTTACGGAAAAGATGTGGCCGGAGATTTAAGTCTGGCAGTTCTGGTAGAAAAAATGTCTCAACTTCCGGGATTGAGGCGCTTGCGGCTAAGTTCGTTAGAGCCGCAGGACGTAGATTTTAATTTAATCGATGTTATAGCTTCATCCCCCGTTGTTTGCCGCCACCTGCACCTTCCGTTGCAAAGTGGAGATGACCAGGTGCTGGGGTGGATGAGAAGGAGATATGGGATAGAACATTACCGGGAACTGGTGGCAAGATTAAGTAAGAAAATGCCCGGGGTTGCTATAACCACTGACATTATGGTAGGGTTTCCCGGAGAAAAAGAAGAAAATTTTAGGAACAGCTTAAACTTTATCAAGGAATTGAATTTTGCCAATCTACATGTTTTTAAATATTCTCCTCGCCAGGGTACAGCAGCAGCTTCTTTCACGGATCAAGTTCCTGCTGCCAAAAAAGAAGTAAGAAGCAAGCAGTTGATTGAGCTCGGGAAAAAACTGCGTTTGGGATTCATATCTACCTTTGTGGGAGAGGAGAGTGAGGTTTTGGTTGAACAATCCCGGTCTGAGGATAATAATCTATATGAAGGACTAACAGACAATTACATAAAAATAATTTTTCCCGCCGAACCTTCATTGCGGGGGAAAATAGTGAAAGTATGGGGAGAAAAAGTTGAGGACGATCATTTGACAGGTAGAATAATTTAAATTAGAGGCAGGATTTATAATATTTACGTTGAATAAAAAGTCACAATAAGGCTGGTTTTACCATTTTGTTGGGAAGGAGGTGGCAGGGTGAAAGATTGTATCTTCTGCAAAATAATAAATAAGGAGATTCCTGCCGACATTATATACGAAGACGATAATGTTATGGCATTTAAAGATGTAAACCCGGCAACTCCTACCCACCTCTTATTTATTCCCAAAAAACACATTCCTACTTTAATGGATGTAGACGGTGAGAATGCTCATTTAATGGGTGACCTGCACCGGGCAGTTGCCCAGGTAGCCCGGGAAATGGAGTTGGAAAGTGGTTTCCGTCTTGTATCTAATTGCAATAAAGATGCCGGACAAATTGTGTTTCACGTCCATTACCACCTTCTGGCCGGAAGACCATTACAATGGCCACCGGGCTAATTGACGTGGTAAAGGTTCTGTTGTACAATAACTAAGTATTGTCTAGATGGAGGTTGTGTTTTAGGTTTATGTTGAGTGTTTGTCTTATCTATCGGCGGAGGGGGGGAAAAAGCAGTGGCAATTGTCAAGGTTGGAAAAAATGAGACACTGGACAGTGCCCTCCGACGCTTTAAGCGTACCTGCCAGAAGTCGGGCGTTCTGGCGGAAGCTCGTAAGCATGAGCATTATGAAAAGCCTAGTGTTAAAAGAAAGAAAAAATCTGAGGCAGCCAGACGGGCGGCCAGCAAAAGTAAACGTAAGTTTAGGTAAATCCAAATGAGAATAATGCGTTACAGTGAGGAGCGTTTTTGAAATTAGCCAGCCTTTGCGTTTCTCGTGGAAAAGAGCAGTTATAGTGCCCGGTTCGTGCAATTGCATGTACCGGGCATTTAAAGTTTAAATCTGGAGGGAATCTAATGTCTCCTGAACTTATACCCTGGCTTGCCGCACTGTGCTTTTTGTTGGGTGCACTGGGATTAATACTCGAAATCTTTATTGTCCCCGGTTTTGGCGTGGCCGGCATATCAGGTTTGCTTTTACTGGGCTGGGGAGTCTTACTGCTTGTGGTTGATGTGACTCAAGCCACGCAAGCCCTTGTAATAGCTCTGGTAGTTACTATTGTTTTGTTTATAATCAGCATCAAGGTGGTAACTAAATTAAACTTGTTGCAGCGGGTTTCTTTAAGCTCGAGGCAGTACAAGGAAACAGGATATACAGCGCCCAAGCCCGGGTTGGCTCGTTATGTGGGCAGTAGGGGCACGGTAATTACACCACTGCGTCCGTCCGGCACGGTTGAAGTGGATGGTGAGCGCTTGGATGTGGTCACGGAGGGGGGATTTATACCTAGGGATGCAAAGGTGGAAGTAATCAATGTAGAGGGCAGCAGAATAATTGTAAGGTGGATAAAAGAATCGTAGATAGGTGAAGATAGGTTTTGAATGACATATTTGTTAATACATAAAAAGATAATCTGGATGTTTTAGTTGGAGGAGGTTTCAGTAGTTTGAGTTTAGCAACAGTTTCTTTTTTGTTACTTGTTATATTTGGTATTGTCGGGATAGTTGTTATTTTTAGTTTTATTCCTATCGGACTGTGGATTTCTGCCCTGGCGGCGGGGGTAAAAATAGGCATTATGACTCTCATTGGCATGCGTTTCCGGAGAGTTCCGCCGGCCAGAATTGTAAGCCCGTTAATAAAGGCGGATAAGGCCGGGCTGGTGGTTTCCGTGAACCAGCTGGAAGCTCATTACCTGGCGGGCGGTAACGTGGACCGGGTGGTAGATTCTCTGATTGCAGCTGAGCGAGCGGATATTAACCTGCCCTTCGAAAGGGCTGCGGCTATTGACCTGGCAGGTCGTGACGTCTTGGAAGCAGTACAAATGAGTGTGAACCCTAAAGTGATCCAGACGCCCTGGGTGTCGGCGGTAGCAAAGGATGGCATAGAAGTAAAAGCTATAGCCAGGGTTACTGTAAGAGCCAATATAGACCGCCTGGTAGGTGGTGCCGGGGAGGATACCATTCTTGCCCGGGTCGGCGAGGGGATTGTTACCAATGTAGGTTCTGCAAATAGCCATAAAGATGTCTTGGAAAATCCTGATTCTATTTCCCATACTGTATTAGAAAAAGGTTTGGATGCAGGAACGGCGTTTGAAATATTGTCTATCGATATTGCCGATGTGGATGTAGGCCGCAACATCGGTGCCAATCTGCAGACTGACCAGGCCGAGGCCGACAAACAGATAGCCCAGGCCAGGGCGGAAGAGAGAAGGGCTATGGCAGTAGCCCGGGAACAGGAAATGAGTGCTTACGTGGAAGAGATGCGGGCCAAGGTTGTGGAAGCCGAGTCCGAAGTGCCCCGGGCTATGGCAGAGGCTTTGCGTCAGGGCAGAATAGGAGTCATGGACTATTACAACATGCAAAACCTTACAGCGGATACAAAGATGCGTGAGAATATATCTGAGGTGGGGCAGGATACAGAAGAATCCGGGTACAGAAAACTGTCTGAATCAGAATAATGGGTGTGAAAAAACAGTATGGAAAAATTAATTTGGATATTAATACTATTCTTTATTATGCAGAAGGTAGTATCTAGGACGAGACAGAATAGGCGTTTCCCTGCACCGGGGCAACGGGTTCCTGAGGAACTCCCGCGGGAATTTCATCAGGAAGATGATATGCCGCTGCGGGGACCGTGGAATTCTCCCTCCGACATGAGAGAAGATTCAGTTGAGCCGGATAGTTCTCCATCAGGGCAACTTGCTGGCGATACTAAAGGCGAGAGAAGGCAGGAGAAGGATCCTATGTTGGGTTCGAGGCCAAAACGCCGGGGGAAAAGTGCACACCCCCTGCATAGTTTTCTTACCGGTCGTAATGCCCTTGCCGCTTCTGTAATTTGGGGTGAAGTAATTAACAAAAGGGGCGGGCAGCAGGCCCGTTCGCGTACTCGCTAAAAAAAGGGGACCGGCTCCTATTTTAAAAAGGTGCCTGTCCCCTTTTTATGACCCCATATTAAGCGCGGGTTTTTTGCTTGTCAGGGACCAATAAATTAAGCTTTCTGTGAAGTATTGAAAACTTTGCCGGTAGGTGTCCTATTATTTCCCCGTCAGCGTGCAATGCTGTCCTACATTCAGACGTTATTTCTATTTCTTTGGCTGTATACTCCCTAACCAGAGGATGGCCTATATGTTTGCCGCTGAAAACTTTAGGTAGGGTTATTAAAACATCCCTTTTTCTAACATTACCCGCAGCACAGACATGAAAAAAACCATCATCCGGGACAGCAGAAGGAACAATACGCATACCGCCCCCATAAAACTGAGCGTTTCCTACTGCTAGCAGAAAACTCTTTAAGTGTATTTCAGTATGGTTATCTAGAATCACCCGCAACGGTATATTCCGATAAGTCACTATTAGTTTTAAAACTGCGGCTAAATAGGCCGGGGAACCGGTAAGCCATCTTATCCCGGTGTTTATTTCTTGGGCTACCTGGGCGTCAAACCCCACTCCGGAAACGTTGATGAAAAAACTGTCGTTTACACAGCCAAGGTCCAGTTTTCGTATGCGGCCTTCCGATAAAGTTCTTATTGCACTGCGGGGATCAGCAGGAATGCCTATTGAGCGGCAAAAATCGTTACCGGTGCCGGTGGGAATTACTCCTATAATAGCTTCTTTTTTCTTGAGGCCGTTTATTACTTCGTGAAGTGTTCCGTCGCCTCCGACAATAACTATTTTTTCTGCTCCGTTTCCTTCTAAAATACCGGCTAACCTGGAGGCATGTCCGTGCCCGGTTGTATAGTGCTCCTCGAACACTATTTCCGGCATTAAAAGATTTCTCAAAACGGGCCAGATTTTTTTTGTTTTTCCTCTCCCCGCAGCGGGGTTGATAATAAATGCTGTTTTCATAATTAACTTACATTAGCCAAAATACCTTTAAATTCCTCTAATTTCCTACCAAGGAGGTCAGGAAACCGTAATTACCTTATTGGGTCCGGTGAGTATATTATTTATTTCATACATGTTGGATATTTGTCCAACGGCCAGTTTTTCCCTGAGGCGGTAGTAATCAAGACATGTGCCGCAGGCCATTATTGATGTGCCGCTGTCGGAAAGCTTGTTAAGGTAAGGTAAAACGTCAGATCCTTCGGCAGCAAGGTAAACGCCGGTGTTTAAAAATACCAGTGCCTCGGGAGCCGGGTCGCTCTCTGACAGTGTAAGCATCAAGCTTTTCATGAGCACGTTTCCAAGGTCCGGTGAGCCCTGGCCGAAACAATTGGAGGAAACTAAATAAACGAGGTTTTGTGTTGTTATTGGTTGCGAATGCTTGGTTTGAGTTGGTTCGGATTGTGGACTTTTTCCACTAGCTTTGGTGATGGTTATATAAAAAACACCGTTTTCTTCCTTGTCTTCAACCCTGTGTCCGGAATTGCGAGCAAAAAGGGATACATTTTTATGTGCTACAGGGTTATCTACTATGGTTGTTACTCTACCGGTTGAGATTTCTTCCAAAGCTTTTTTGGTATTAATAACCGGTTGGGGGCAGTTTAGTCCCCGGCAATCAATTTCCTTTACCATCATTATGACCTCCTTATATTGCTACACTACCTCGATTAAATTACTTCCTCGCTGTTTTACTTTGCCTATAACTGCGGCGCAGCAAATTCCGGCATCGTTCATACCGTTCATTAAGATGTCAGCCTTGCATTTCGGTATAGAAATGAGCAGGCCGCCGGAGGTTTGCGGGTCAAAAAAAGCTAATTGTAGCTCAGTTTTAACTTTTACTGCAAATTTAACCTTACCCTGTAGATATGTCTGGTTATTATAAGCCCCTGCGGGGATCATCCCCATTTCGGCCATGTCCAATGTTCCGGGTAGTAGGGGCACTTCCTTGGCCCAGATTTCCAGACTTACTTTACTTGCCTCAGCCATTTCAGCAGCATGTCCCAGCAATCCGAACCCGGTTATATCAGTACAGGCCCGGGCATCTGTATTATTCATTATCCGGGCAGCCTCTTTATTTAATTCACACATGGTATGCGATGCCTGCCTTATCACTTCATCACTGGCCAGGCCGCCTTTGATGGCAGTATTTATGATTCCGGTGCCCAGGGGTTTGGTTAATACTAAGAGGTTGTCTGTTTGGGCATTGGAATTGGATGTTACTTTATCCGGGTGCACCAGTCCGGTAACGGCTAAACCGTATTTAGGTTCGTCATCCTCTATGGTATGACCGCCGGCTATAATGGCCTCAGCCTCCGTAACTTTATCGGCGCCCCCGCGTAATATTTGGGCCAGTACTTCCTTCGGCAGGCAGCTAGGAAAACATGCAATATTCAGGGCCAGAAGCGGTTGCCCGCCCATGGCATAGATATCGCTCAGCGCGTTGGTTGCTGCAATTTGGCCAAATAGATAGGGGTCGTCCACAATAGGGGTAAAAAAATCAACGGTATTAATAATGGCAGTGCTCCCGTTCAGTTTGTAAACTGCAGCGTCATCTGAAGTTTCCAACCCCACCAACAAGTTAGGGTGATCAAGCACCGGTAGCTGCCGCAGTACCTGCGACAGGGCTTCAGGCCCCAATTTGGCAGCTCACCCCGAACTTTTGGTCATTTGGGTTAATCTGTGTTCTTGTTTGTTCAAGCTCATCACCCTCCTTTTTAGAATACAATATGGTTTTCAACTGTGCTTTGACAGATTCCTTTATGGAATTGATAAAATAATTTTATTATCATTCCAGTGATTATTTAATTTGTCCATAAAAATAAGCTTTTAATGAAATTAGTCTTGACTGTCGGGGTATCATAACATACGTAATTATGTTACAATCTGTTATACATTGGTAAAAAAGGCTAACTGAGAGGTGATAGTATGGCAGAACAACCAATTGAAGTAATGGTTTTCGGTCTTGATGCACCAGTGCAGACCGGTGGGTGAGGCCCTTCTCCTGCCGCTGGATGCGGTTCGCAAAAGACCATGAAAGAAGAAGCATCTGAGTTAAAGACAGAACTAGAAAACAGTTTTGGCTCTGAAGTGGATTTTAAGTTTGTAGATGTAACTACACCGGATATTAAGGAGTACCCTCAAGTTTCATCTGTTCTCGATAGGGTACGTCTTCCTTTAACGGTTATTGACGGCCAACCCCGTTTTCATGGCGGGCTTTCGGCTGAAATGATCGGTCAAGCTATCAAAGAGATGCAAGAAAATAAAGAGTAACCATTATTAGCCATTGCTGAGTAATCTTTCCTCCCCTTGCCGCATACATTTTTGGCAAGGGGGGATTTTTTTATGGCCTGGCGCGACGTAAAAAAGAAAGTTAAGCGACAGTTTTCTGAAATATTGGAAATTCCAGGCGAGGTCATGTTGGACTTGCCTAAGATTGTATTGGTTGGAAATCTGCAGGTGTTCTTGGAGAATCACCGTGGAATTACCGAATATACTCCTGAATTGGTACGTATAGCCGTTGGGGAAGGTGAAATTGAAATAGCCGGTGAAGGGTTGCAGTTGCGCAGTATTTTACCTGAAGAGATGTGTGTGGAAGGGCGTATCGACAGTATAGTGTTTTTAGGAGGGAAATTATGACTCTTTTTAAACTAGTTTCCTTCCTGGCCGGCTATGTTGTTGTTATTGTGCGCGGTTCTTCACCTGAGCGGTTAATTAATATGGCATCTACCAGGGGCATCTGGCTCTGGAATATAAAGTGGGTTAACCAGGAAAGCATTATGGCCAGCATTCGGCTGAGTGGTTTGCGCCCGCTTAGGCACATTGCCCGTGAGACCGGCTGTCGTTTTTCCATAGAGCATCGTTTGGGGTTGCCCTTTTTTATTTCTAAAATGCGCAGGCGTAAAACTATGGTAGCCGGGGCCGTTTTGTTTCTTGCATTGTTGTACATGCTATCATCTTTTGTTTGGCTTATAGATGTAACCGGTAATACCACGGTTAAAGATTCTCAAATACTGAAAGTGGCGCGGCAAGCAGGTTTATCTGTGGGAGTTTTAAAGTGGAATTTAGATACAGCCGGTGTTGAAGAGGCTATTCAAGATAATTTGTCCAAGGTATCATGGGCCGGCGTAAGTGTCAAAGGGACCAGGGTAATTGTAGAAATAGTAGAAAAGAAGATGCCTCCGGAAGGGGTGGATCATAATCCAGCCCACATTGTAGCGCGTAAAGAAGGACTGCTCAAGGAAATATTGGTTTTAAAAGGGCACCCGGCTGTGGAGGAAGGTCAAACCGTCAGCAAAGGGCAGGTACTTATTTCAGGGGTCATTCCGCCACCTGAATTAAATGAGGAAACAGACCCGCCACAGAGCTCGGAAGAGGATGGAAAGCTTACCGGAGAAGGACAGTCCCAGTATGTTCATGCCCAGGGAATAGTCCGTGCCCGCGTATGGTATGATGGGTACAGTGAGGTGCCACTGGTTGAAAAAATTACACGACGTACCGGTGCAGAGGTTTCCAGGATCCGCATTAAAATAGGTGACAAGGAAATAATTCTATCAGGGCCGGAAAAAATACCCTTTAAAGAATATGAACCATCTATTCATACGAAAAGACTTCCGGCTTGGAGGAATATAAATATTCCCGTAGAAATCAATACTGAACGATATGTTGAACTTAAGTCGTTCAGGGTGCAGAGAACTCTAACGCAGGCACGAGATATAGCCTTGAAAAATGCTCTTAAAGATGCTAAAAAGAGAATACCTGAAAATGCACCAATTGTTAACCGCAAGGTTGAACGTGTAGAAGCTGGCCATGGTGGAGCAAATGTGGCCGGAGTGAATGTTGTCAGAGTAAAAGTCACCATAGAAACCATAGAAGAAATAGGTATCGAAAAGACATTTAAACCCTAATACATTAACCGAAGGCATTAACCTCAAGGAGGGGCCGGTCTTATTGACGGATTATACTGAAACAAAAGTTACTTTAGACGATATAGGAGCTGCGGCTGAAATATTCGGCAGGCACGATGAAAACCTATCCCTGATAGAAAAGACTTTAGGGGTTAGAGTGGTTGCCCGGGGAGAAGAACTTGTTATTCTGGGCTCACCGGAACAGGTTAAAATAGCTCAAAAAGTGTTGGAGCAGCTGCAGGATTTTTACAGGGCCGGAAACCACCTTACATTACACGAGATAAACTATACACTTAAGGCGGTAAAGGCGGGAATGAATAATGCACTGTCTTCCTTAGCCCGGGATATTACACTGGTTACTCCGCGAGGAAAACAAATAAAACCTAAGACAGTAGGGCAGCAGAAGTACGTTGAGGCCATCAAGAAGCATGACATTGTCTTTGGTATTGGACCTGCGGGTACCGGTAAAACGTACTTGGCAGTAGTTATGGCCATAAGGGCATTAAAAAATAAAGAAATAAGCAGATTAGTGCTTACCCGGCCGGCAGTCGAGGCTGGAGAAAAATTGGGTTTTTTACCCGGTGACTTGCAAGAAAAAGTGGATCCTTATCTGCGTCCCCTTTATGATAGCTTGTACGATGTGCTCGGTATTGAAAGCACGCAAAAATACTTGGACCGGCACATTATAGAAATTGCACCATTAGCATATATGAGGGGCCGTACTTTGGATGACGCCTTTATCATACTTGACGAAGCCCAAAATACAACACCTGAGCAGATGAAAATGTTTCTGACCCGCATTGGCTTTGGTTCCAATGCAATTATTACCGGAGATATCACACAAGTTGATTTGCCGAAAGGGCAATCATCGGGACTGGTTCATGCGGGCAGGGTGTTAACAGGTATTACAGGCATAGTTTTCCACTACTTTACCGGAGAAGATATCGTTCGACATCCTCTGGTTCAGGAGATTGTCAAGGCATATGATTCCGGCAATGAGGCGTAGGTCACCAAAGAGGAGTGAAATAATGTTTCCTCTCCAACAGGTTTGGGGGAAAGTTCGTGCAGTCTTTTCCTCCCTTGCGGGGAAACGCAAGGTTCGCAGGGGCATCGCTGCGGTGCTCCTTTTTGTTTTACTTACATTATTAGTATCCGTGCATTATGTTCCCCAAAAGGTGGATTTGCAGGTGGGTCAGGTTGCGCCCACCGATATTTTTGCTTCACGTACTGTTATTTTTGAAAATAAGGCTAAAACCAAGGAAGCGCGTGAGCAAGCTAAAGAAGCCATAGAAAAGCAATACAGAACCGACCCCCAAGTAAGTGTGGGCGTGCAAGAAGATATTTCATCGGCAGTGGATGTAGTCGGGAAGGTGCAAAAGAATCAGTCTCTGACTGAGGAGGAAAAAATAAATGGGGTGCGAGACGAAATTAACTTTGCACTACCGGAAAATGTCTTAAAGGATTTAATCGCTCCCAGGCCAGAAAGCTTGCAGAGATTGAAAGATGGGGTTAACAGCCTGGTAAAGCAGGCCATGGAACAGGGGATCACCTTTGAAAATCAAGAGCAAGTGGTAAAACAGCTTGTAGCACAGGTTAAGCATCTGGGACTGAGTTCTTCTTACGCCAGTCTTGCCGAAGGTTTGATACGTAAATTTGTTCGTCCCAATGAATTCTTCGATGAGTATAAAACAGATTTGTTACAAAAAACAGCCATGGATGCTGTACCGCCGGTAATGGTGTCCATCAAGGAAAATGAAAAAATTATCGGAGAGGGCGAAATTGTCACCGAGGACCATATGGCCAAATTAGCAGCCTTGGGTTTGACCGGCCCTTCTTCACCCATTAAGTCCCTTGCCGGGGCAGCCTTACTGATTGCATTATTGATGACTGTGGTTTTGTTTTTTATTTACCAGCAAAACAAAAATATCTATCAAAATGCTGGTCACTTATATCTGATAGGTTTAATTGTGATTGTAGTTCTAGGCGTGGGACGAGCCCTAATGGCCATTAACGTAGCTCAATGGCCGCAATTTGGCGCGCTGTTTGCTTATATGGTTCCGGTTGCCGCTGCGGGGATGCTCATTGCTATTTTATTGGATTCTCGCTTGGCTGTTCTTGTTGTCGCTGTGATGAGTTTTTTGGTGGGCATTATGACCGCCGGGCAGATCAGGTTTGGCGTCGTTGGTCTGATTGGCGGCATTACCGGGGTGTACGGAGTCAGTAAACTCAGCCAAAGGGGAGATTTAGCTCGGGCGGGGGTTATAACCGGAGCGGCGAATGTGCTTGCCATATTCACCATGGGGCTTATATCCGATACACCAATGGGACTTTTATTAACTTCCAGCCTGGCGTTGGGAACAATAAATGGCCTATTGTCTTCCATACTGACCAATGGTGCGCTGCCATATTTAGAGAGCACTTTTGCCATCACATCATCCGTTAGGTTGTTAGAATTTTCGCATCCCAGCAATCCTGTTTTGCGTAGGCTGCTTACCGAGGCGCCGGGGACGTATCACCACAGCATTATAGTGGGTAATCTGGCTGAATCAGCTGCTGACGAGGTGGGGGGAGAGCCTATGTTGGTAAGGGTGGGGGCTTATTACCATGATATTGGTAAACTGAAAAGACCGTATTTTTTTATTGAAAACCAAATGACTGCTGAGAACCCGCACGAAAAGATTGCCCCCAGTTTAAGTACCCTTATCCTTGCCTCTCATGTTAAGGACGGTGTGGAACAGGCTAAAGACGCCAAGTTACCACAGGCGGTTATTGATATAATTGAGCAGCACCATGGTACCAGCCTTTGTGGCTATTTTTATCATAAAGCGAAAGAAAGCGCTAACAGCGAAAATATTTCAGAAGATGATTTCCGTTATGATGGGCCTAAGCCGCAAAGCAAAGAAGCTGCGGTAGTAATGTTGGCTGATTCGGTTGAGGCTGCCGTTCGGTCAATGAAGAATCGTACCCCGGGTAAAACCGAAGGAGTTGTGCGCAAGATAATCAAGGATAAGCTTTTGGACGGTCAGCTGGATGAATGTGACCTGACCTTGAAAGACTTAGATACTATTGGTGATGCATTCCTCAAAGTTTTATCCGGAATATTTCATTCGCGTATTGAATACCCGGATGCCAAAGAAATAGAAAGGAGAAAACCAAAGCGTGCCGGTTCTCGTAAGCAATCTACAGCAAAAAGTGAGCGTAAATAATGGGCAGGAAAGCCTTGTAATGAAGACCGTAAATATGGTGCTGGAAGAAGAGGACAGTGGTAAGGAGTCGGAAGTAAGCGTCGTTTTTGTAGATGATGTAAGAATGCAAGAATTAAACAAACAATACCGAGGGGTGGACAGGCCAACCGACGTGCTTAGTTTTGCCATGACGGAAGGGGAAGATTTTCCCGGGGGAGAAGAAGAGTTGCTCGGTGACGTGGTAATATCCTTGGAAACTGCGGTAAACCAGGCCGAGGAATACGGGCACAGTGTTGACCGTGAGGTAGCCTACCTAACAGTTCACGGTGTGCTGCACCTTTTGGGCTATGACCATGAAGACAGTCAGAGTAAAAAAAATATGCGCCAAAAGGAAGAGGCGATAATGAAGAAAGTCAATCTTTCCAGGTAATTGCTCCATGCCGGTCTCGCGGCATGGAGCTGTTGTAAGCTAAGAGGGGTTAAAAGGGATGGGTGCGGCAGAATGATGCAAAACTTTGCTAAGAGTATCGGGTTTTTATATGCTGCCAGGGGAATTTTATATGCCCTTAAGACCCAGCCCAACATGAGAATTCACTGCTTGGCCGCAGCAGTAGCGCTGTTGCTGGCATGGGTGATGGGTATAACCGGGCTTGAATTATTATGGCTGATATTGGCTATATTTATGGTAATAGTGACCGAGCTTTTAAATACAGCGGTGGAAACTGTGGTTGATTTGCTGAGCCCGGGGTACCATCCTTTAGCCCGGGTTGCCAAGGATGTGGCTGCCGGGGCAGTACTCATGGCCGCACTTCATTCGCTGGTGGTAGCTTTTTTTGTATTTGGGAGGCGTATGATTTGAATCCTGAAGAACTTATTGCTCAAGCTCAAAAAGTACGGGAAAACGCTTATGCACCTTACTCCGGCTTCAAGGTGGGAGCCGCTCTTTTGACAGTGAAAGGAAATGTCTACACGGGGTGCAATATAGAAAACTCTTCCTATGGTCTGACAGTTTGTGCTGAGCGGGCGGCGGTTGCTAAGGCTGTTTCGGAGGGGGAACGGCAGTTTGAAGCCATTGCCATTAATGCTCCTACCGGTAATTATTGCAGCCCGTGTGGCGCCTGCCGGCAGGTGCTGCTGGAGTTTGGTGCGGGTATTGAGGTATATATGTCCAATGATCAAGGAGAATATAAGCTGATGAAAGTTGGAGAATTACTGCCTGCGGCCTTTGAATTAAAAGTTAAGGATGAGTAGACATCCGGGGGGAGGAAAGGGTGAAAAACAATCAAAGCGGATATAAATCAGGTTTTGTATCCATAGTTGGCCGTACAAACGTGGGCAAGTCCACTCTGCTGAATAAAGCATTAGGGCAAAAAGTGGCCATAATGTCTGATAAACCTCAAACTACTCGGCATAAAATAAGCCTGGTTTTAAGCGGTGACCACGCGCAAATTATTTTTTTAGATACTCCTGGAATACATAAGCCCCAGCATAAACTGGGACAGCACTTGGTGGACGTAGCCTTGGGATCCTTGCGAGAAGTAGATGTGGTATTATTCATGGTGGAGGCTTTCCCTCCCGGTTCCGGAGACAAATATGTGCTCAAACGGTTAAAAGAATTAAATGGACCGGTAATTTTGGTTATCAACAAGATAGACCTTGTTAATAAGGAACAATTGGCTAAAGTTATTGATTTTTGGTGGCAGGAACATCACTTTGATGAAGTATTTCCGGTCTCAGCTTTAAACGGAGAAAATGTTCAATCGCTGGTAGAGAAGATAATTGAATATCTTCCTGAAGGCCCTCAATATTATCCGGATGACATGATTACCGATAAGCCGGAGCGTTTCATAATGGCAGAATTAATACGGGAAAAGGTGTTGCATTTAACCAGCCAGGAAATTCCACATTCTATATCGGTGATGGTAGATGAGGTGAAAAAACGTTCAGATGATTTGGTGTTAGTAAATGCTACCGTATTCGTGGAAAGGGATTCACAAAAAAGAATTATTATCGGTAAGGGCGGCAGCATGTTAAAGCAGGTGGGGCAATTAGCCCGAAAGGAAATTGAATTACTGCTTGGTTCTCGTATTTACCTTGATATCTGGGTAAAAGTTAAAAAGGACTGGCGAAACCATGATGGGCTGCTGCGTACCCTTGGTTATTATGAAGATAGCTAAAAGGTATGGTAACTTATTTATCATAGCACAGCCTGTAAGACCCCGACCTCGCATAAGGAAAGGGGACACACCTGCTGAAGCTTGGGTATTTCTCTGGGGACAGGAATGTCCCCAACTAATGGGATTAACAGGCTGTAAGCTCGAAATAAGTGCGACTAAGGTTTAGATGGGGTCACTTGTACTCGAAGGGTGAAACCCCACCTGGACCAAGTCTTCTTTATTATCTGGGAAGGGGAGATGTCTTTTTTGTTGAATTTTTTTTGCCCAAAAATCGATTGACTAATTTATAGGATACTGTGTAGGATGGAATAAGGTTTTTTAAGCTTTGCGCTTGTTTTAAGGCGTTATTATTGACAACCTAGGAGGTGTCACTAAGGTGCAAGAGTGGAAATTGCAAATGCAAAACCAAGTGGATTCATTGGAGAAATTGGAAGAGTTTATTAACGTTACACCGGAGGAAAGGGAAGCCATTGAGACTATTAATACTAAATGGGGTACTACACCTTATTTTGCCAGTCTAATGGATCCTGACGATCCCAACTGCCCTATTCGCAAACAGGTTGTTCCTTCTTTGCAAGAAAAGGAAAACCGGTTTGGATTGGAAAATTACCTTGTGTATAAGGAAAACCGGGCCACCGATGAAGATAGACCTGATACCATTGCCAGACAGTACTACGACCGCGTAGCATTTACTGTAATGAATACCTGTGCTAACTACTGCCGGCATTGTTTCCGGAAAGAGCTGGTAGTGGACGGTTCGCTGAAATTAAAATTTGATATTAATGAGGGGCTCGATTGGATAAAGGAACATTCAGAAGTACGGGATGTTTTAATTACCGGCGGCGACCCCCTGCTGCTTTCCGACGATAAACTGGAATTTCTAATTAGAAAGCTGCGTGAAATACCACACGTGGAAATGATTCGCTTTGGCAGCCGCTTACCTATTGTGCTGCCTCATAGGATTACCAAACAGCTCTTAAAGGTTTTGGGCGGCTACCATAGAGTGCCTGTTTGGTTGAATACACAGTGCAACCATGCTAAAGAGATTACCGAAAGAACAGCCGAAGCGGTATATGACCTGATGTCCGCGGGAATCAACGTTGGGAACCAGGCTGTACTTTTAAAAGGTATTAACGACGATAAGCAGTCTTTTAAGGAATTGCATCAAAAATTGTTGACAGTACGTATTAGGCCTTATTATGTATTTTACTGTGAGCCTGCCCCGGGAATCGATCATTTTAGAACTCCTGTGGAGAAAGGCGCCGAGTTGATCAGAGACACACTTAGAGGGCACACCACGGGCTTAGCCCAACCAATGTATGTGGTAGCCACAAATATTGGGAAAATCCCTCTGATGCCTGACTATTACATCCAGGACAAAAACGAAAAAGAATACACTCTCAAGAATTATAAAGGGCAGGTCACTACTACTCCAAACATTGTCGAGTAACTCTGCTGTATCAAATTCAAGCAAGTAAAAAAAGGACTTCACCCCCCGGCATGTCGAAATATGTAAACCGGCATGTCAAGTAGCTGTCAGGGGAGTGAAGTCACTTTTGTCTTTAGGGGGCTTGCCGGTAATTTTTTTATAGATAATAGAAGGTAGTCATCAAGAAAATGGGGTGTATAAGTTGACGGGTGGTTTAAATCTTGATTGGGGAGTAGCAATTGATTCTCTTCCCATTCTTTTGTCCGGTATCAAATGGACAATTATTATTACCGTTATTGGATTATTTTTCGGTTTTCTAATCGGGGCCGTAATGGGTGTAGCAAGAGCATCTAAGAACAAACCCATTTATATCCTGGGGAGTATTTACGTGGAAGCCATTCGTGGCACTCCCATACTTGTGCAGGCAGTTTATTTGTATTTCGGTATAAACCAGATATTGCTTCAGACAATGAATTTTAAGATTGATCCTATCCCGGCAGGAATTATAGCCATCAGTATTAACTCCGGGGCTTATATTGCAGAGATTGTGCGGGGATCCATCCAGTCTATACATAAAGGACAGGTGGAAGCAGGGCGTTCTTTGGGGTTAAGTAAGTTTAGGACTTTTTATTACATTGTGTGGCCGCAGGCATTTAAACGCATGATTCCCCCTTTGGGCAACCAGTTTATTATCAGTTTAAAGGACACATCTCTTTTTTCGGTTATTGCTGTAGGGGAGCTTTTAAGACAGGGACAGTTAGTGGTTTCTTCAACGTTCGCCGCTTTTGAAATATATACCGTTGTAGCCATTTTATACCTGTTTATGACTTTGTCTATTTCAGGCGTACTTAGCTACGTTGAAAGGAGACTGGATGTGAATTGATAATAACTGTAGAAAAACTTCATAAAAGTTTTGGTAAGCTGGAAGTATTAAAAGGCATCGATATGCAGATTGCTGAACAGGAAGTTGTGTGTGTGATTGGCCCTTCAGGTTCAGGTAAAAGCACTTTTTTACGCTGTTTAAATCTACTAGAGGATATAACCAGCGGCAGGGTGATTATGGACGGTTATGATCTTACCGACCCGAATACCGACATTAATAAGGTCAGGGCAGAGGTTGGTATGGTATTTCAGCAGTTTAATTTGTTTCCCCATATGACAGTGATGGAAAACATAACCTTAGCCCCCATATTGGAAAGGAAAATTCCTAAGAAGCAGGCCCAAAAGGATGCACTGATGCTTTTAGAGAAGGTAGGTTTAAGTGATAAAGTAAATATATACCCAGATAATCTTTCCGGCGGTCAAATGCAGCGGGTGGCCATTGCCCGGGCGCTGGCCATGAATCCCAAGGTAATGCTTTTTGACGAGCCCACTTCTGCCTTGGACCCAGAGTTGGTAGGGGAAGTTTTGGGGGTAATGAAAGACTTGGCCCGTGAAGGTATGACCATGGTTGTTGTTACTCACGAAATGGGTTTTGCCCGTGAGGTGGGGGACCGCGTCATTTTTATGGATGAAGGGGTTATTATGGAAGAAAATAAGCCGGAAGAGATTTTTCAAAGGCCACAAAATGAGAGGACAAAAGCCTTCCTGGGGAAAATTCTTTAAGCTGTAATGCAAAAAGTGGTTGGGATAGTTCCCAACCACTTTTTGCGTTGCGGATAAGGGAGTGTTTTCTAACCTGTCATTTGCGCCCGCTCATTCGTTCATCTCGCTGGGCCAGGCTAAGTTCAGTCTCACGCTCCAGCGGGATACCCGCCCCATTCGCCGTCCTGGCTCAGGGGGCGGCCTCGCACGTCCTGTGCTCGGTCCCGCTTCCGCTTATCGACTTCGCTAAGCCTGGCCACAGCTCGATTCAACTCATTCGCTCTGTGCAAAAGACAGGTTTGTCATGGTTTGGGTTAGTTGCTGGGACTGGCTACTTTGTAGCCTGCCCTAGGTGGTTGATGAGGGAGTGTTTTCTATTATGTCCTTTGTGCTCGTTCATTCATTTCATCTTGCTGGGTCAGGCTAAGTTCATTCTCATGTTGTGGCAGGGTGCCCTTCCCGTCTATCGTCCTGGCCCAGGGGGGCGGTCTCTCCGGCACTCAGTGAACAGGTTTTTATCAAGGATCAAAAAAGTGGTTGGATAGTTTCCAACCACTTTTCTTGGTCTTTATGAGGCTTGTCCTGCAGGCGGTTTTACTAAGCCTGTGGGATGTGGTTAGGCTGCTGGCCAAACCATTTTTCATAAATGTCACCGTATGTTCCGTCTTCAAACATTTTCTGCAGTTCGGCGTTTACATCCTTAACCAGTTCATTACCCTTGGGGAATGCTATGCCGTATTGCTGTCCCTGTAGGATATCGCCCACCGGTTTAACTTTGCCCTTACCGGCGTTGGCTGCGTAATACATTACGTTAGGTGAATCAAATACAACTGCATCGGCACCCTGATTTGACAATTCCATGTATGCTCCGTCAATGTTGGGGAAGGGAATAACTTCTTCCACGCCTTCAATTTCTACTGCGTAATCGTAACTGGTTGTCCCTGTTTTAGTAGCCACAACTTTGCCGTCCAAATCGTCTACGCTCTGGATATTTTCTTCATCGGCACGCACCAGTACTAACAGGCCGGCATCATAGTAAGGAACTGAAAAGTCTACTTTTTCTTTACGCTCTTCTTTAATGGTCATGCCCGCAATAGCTGCATCGATGGAACCGGATTGAAGTGCGGGGATAAGGCCATTAAAGTCCATGGGCTGCAGTTCGTATTCCAGGTTGAGATTTTCGGCGATTGCTGCCCACATGTCAATGTCAAAGCCTTCATATTCGCCGGTATCCTGGTTTAAATACTCAAAAGGAACAAAAGAGGCGTCCACACCTATAACCAGTTTCTCGGCGTCCGGGTTTTCCCCAGCGTCATTTGTGTTCCCTTCTTCTGAGCCGGAACCGCATGCTGTTACCGCGGCCATTAAAAGTACGAGTGCAAACACTAGACCTAATTTTTTCAGAATTTTCATTCGGTTTAGAATTCCCCCTTCAAAAGTATTAGCTTAATAGCTATTTAATTAACTTACCATACTATTAACAATATTACAATATAGAATATTATTGTAATATATACCTTTGTCTATTACAATAATATATAAGCTAAAGCTTCTTGACAGAGATATTAAAAATTGATAGATTTAACCTGGTTTGATAGTAACATAATAAGTGTAATGTGGCTGGCCTTCTTCAGCTGTTTTGGGGGGAAGGCCTTGTTTGATTTTAGGAGGTGGTTGCGTGGACGCAGACCCTAGTAGGCGATGTGTTATTAAACGAATAAGGGTTGCCCCAGGTTACCACCAGTTTATTATATAGCCGGGCCGCCCTAAATTGAGTGTTGGAAAAGGAGCACAATAGACACGGAATTTAAGGTGGCAAAGGCCTCGAGAAATGGAGAGCATACCAAGATCTACGCAAGTGCCATGAGAGCCCAGCCAACATAGAAATTTTACGTGTATTTGGCGCGATTTTTTCGCAACCTCTAAAAAGGAGGTGGGCCCGATGTCCCGCAATGATGCACAGCATGTCCAGCGGGCAATAATATCCTGTCTTAACGAAGTATCAACGGAAAGATTGCGTATTTGTCTTGAGCATTTCCATGCTGCGGATATCGCTGAGGTGATGGATTCAGTTAATGTAGCCCAAGGTGTTAAAGTCCTGCGGGTTATGGACAGTAGTAAAGCAGCCATGGTCTTAATGGAATTGGATCCGGAGGTGGTTCCACAATTCCTGGAAGGGCTGGGCAGGCAGCGTATTGCTGATATTTTTGCGGAAATGTTTACGGACGACGCTGTTGACCTGGTGGGTGAGCTGCCTGAGGATCAACAGAAAATGCTCCTTGACCTTATGCACGCGTCCGATGCTAAAAGTGTCAGGGATCTGCTAAAGTACGGCAAGGAAACCGCCGGCGGTATTATGACCACGGAATATGTGGCTATATCTAAAGATATTACTGCCGGGCAGGCCATTGAAGTACTCAGGAATATAGCCCCCGATGCCGAGACAGTTTACTATGTTTATGTAGTTAACAACAATAATCAATTGGCGGGGATAATTTCTCTCCGGGAACTGATTGTTCCCCCGCCTGATTCTTTAATTGAAGAAATAATGCGTTCAAATGTTATAAGTGTGCACGTGCGAACCGACCAGGAAGAAGTGGCCCGTATGGTAGCTAAGTATGATATATTGGCCATACCGGTAGTTAACGATAACCGTGAATTACTTGGTATCGTCACTGTTGATGACGTTTTGGATGTTATGGAGGAAGAAGCCACTGAAGATATAATGTTAATGACCGCCAGCATGGACAGTGAGGGCCAGGAGTTCGACGCCGGTGCCTTGCAAAGAGCCGGTCGGCGTTTGCCGTGGTTGATTGTTCTTTTATTTGGCTCTTTGCTGGCAGGAAATGTGATTGCAGGTTTTTCTTCGGCCTTAGAGCAAATGGCTACACTGGCTTTCTTTATTACAGTGATGGCCGGCGGTCCCGGAAACGTAGCCACGCAGTCGTTGGCTGTAGTTGTAAGAGGGCTTGCCACCGGGGAGGTTAATTCGCGGGGAATAATCCCCATCATTTTTAAAGAGGTAAGGGTAGGTCTATTGGTGGGAACCATTTGCGGGGTAGTGCTGGCCGTGATAGGATACCTATGGATGGGTTCTCCCGCATTAGGAATTGTGGTCGGGTTATCTTTGGCCTTAAGTATGATAGTGGCTACAATCTTGGGCAGTTTCTTTCCCTTAATCATTAACAGCTTCGGTATAGACCCGGCCCTGGCGTCAGGACCGTTCATTACTACCTTGATGGATGTTACCAGCATGCTTATATATTTTTCTTTGGCCAGTATGATACTGCTCTAAAAAAAGGTAGACTGATTACAAGTTAACTATACAGCTACTAGAATGAAAATTTATTTCCGAAAATAAAACATCTTGGGTCGTACTTTGGGGCCAACCAATTGTTGACAGGATTTACAGGATTGATAGGATACGCAATGAAGTTTATCTGGCAATGGAAATTTTCTTTAAGAATAGGTTTTTAGTGTATTAAATAAAACATTATTAAAGATAGATTTGCAATAACGAATAAAATTCATTATAAAAATAGTAAAGTGAAGCTCTACATTTGGTTTCTCTTTGCAAAAAGATTAATAAATAAATTCATTTAGATTCAATCTCATAAATATAAGTCATTGTTCTTTCATTTTTTTCAATTAATAGCGCTCTTTTAAAACCATGAATTATCTACGCTCTCAAAGTAATGATCCTGTTAAAAAAAAATCCTGCAAATCCTGTTAATCCTGTCAGAAAACGACCCCAAAGGAATGCCCCAAATGTTTTCCCAAAAGGAATACCCTAAGATGTCTTCATATCAAAAAACTAAAAACGCATGCAAAAATCCCATATATACCGCGTATTTTCGTAAAAAATGTTTTTTCTTTGTCTTTATTTTTATCCCTATCCCTCTCCTTAATCCTATACCATGTCTCAATCCCTTTTTCATTCTAGTATTTGTATATGGTTCATGTGAGTTTTGACGGTATAAGAAAAAGTAGACTGTCCCCTTTAATTTCACATCTATTACCCCTGCCAACGTTTTACTAGGTCATTTTCAATGTCCATCATATCCAGTACTCTGCCCACAGTTTGGTTGACAATGTCTTCAATGGTTTCGGGCTGATGGTAAAATGCAGGTACAGGCGGCATGATTGTAACTCCCAGGCGGGAGAGTTTTAGCATGTTTTCTATGTGTATGGAATTGAGCGGGGTTTCCCGGGGCATCAGTATCAGTTTTCGCCCTTCTTTTATACAAACATCCGCCCCCCTCACTATTAAGTTATCGGCAAGCCCGGCTGCTATGGCTGCCATTGTCTTCATACTACAGGGAGCGACTATCATACCCCGGCAAAGGAAAGAGCCGCTGGCAATGGGTGCAGACATGGCCCGGTCTGCATAGTTATGTGTGGCCAGCCGACGTACTTGCTCCGGGGTATATTTTGTTTCCAAAAGA
This sequence comes from Bacillota bacterium, assembly GCA_009711705.1. Classification (GTDB taxonomy): domain Bacteria; phylum Bacillota; class Desulfotomaculia; order Desulfotomaculales; family VENG01; genus VENG01. The sequence continues at coordinate 61,408 of VENG01000017.1, read as the reverse complement.
ATATTTTCTTCCGCCCAGTGGCTTAAAACCAGGTGGGTTTCTATGTGGCATCGATAAAGCTCTTCCAAAAGCCTTATGCCGTAAATGGACCCGCTGGCACCAGTAATAGCAACAATTATATTCATATTGGTTCCTCCACTTTAAGAAATCACCGGACTACCTTTATAATAGATAGTATAATTAAAGTATAACATCAAGAAGGGGCATATCCATAGTGAAATTATATAAAGTGGACGCCATAGTGTTGAGGTCACGGGAGATGCGTGATGCTGACCGTATTCTAACTTTATTATCTCGCCAAAAGGGTAAAATAAAGGCAGTGGCTCACGGTGTGAATAAACCTTCGAGCCGAAAAAGAGGTGCAGTACAGCCTTTTTGTTATTCTTCTTTTCTTCTCTACCGTGGTAGAGAGTTAGATTCGGTCAACCAGTGTGAGGGAATAGAGGCTTTTTCAGGTTTGCGTGCTGATTTGGATAGGATTTCTTATGCCAGCTATCTGGCCGAATTAACTGATTCTGCCTCCATGGAAGACCAGATAGACGGTGAAGCATTTTTTCTTTTATTAACAATCTTACACTTAATTTCCCGGGACGGGGCAGACGTGGAACTCTTAACCCGCTCGTTTGAAATACGACTGTTGGATATTGCCGGCCTTAGACCTCATCTTGATAATTGCGTGGGTTGTGGGGTGCCGGTGGAGTCAGAAACCGTAGGGTTTAGTAGCAGCACCGGAGGTGTGGTGTGCGGACGGTGTTCCGGTATTGCCGGAGATGTAAAGTTTTTTCCGCGAGGCACGGTAGAAATCTTAAAATTGCTACTAAAGTGGGACCTTAAAAAGACGGAACGTATAAAAGTGCCTCCCCGTGTACGGCAGCAGTTAAGGCAGATAATGCAGAACTATATAAGTTATCACCTGGAAAAAAAATTGGCGACGGCACTTTTTTTAGAAAAACTGTACTATCATTATTAGTCGATAAAACAACCTTGCATAAAATTTAACCTGTAAGGGTTAAATAAAATAAGCATTAAATAAGTTACTTAAGGAGGGATTGTCTGTGGCCAGTGATTTAGAAAAAATTGATATAATTCGGGCCAGAACTGGTGTAAGTTACAATGAGGCGAAACAGGCCCTGGATGACGCCGGGGGAGACGTGGTACAAGCAATAATAAACATGGAAGAAGGAAATAATAACTGCTGCGGTAAAATGAGGGGAACGAGGGAAGAGATGTTTAAGAGAGTGAAAGGCTTGTGGAACCAGGGACAGGAAACGAAGATTAAAGTGAAAAAGGATGACCGTACAGTTTTTGAAGTTCCGGCCACAGTCGGTGCGCTGGGGCTAATCGGTGTTGCGGTGAGTAGCGAACTGGCACTGCTGGGCGCTTTGGGCGGGGTGGTTGCTATGACAAGAAAATACAGCCTGGAAATAGATAAAGATGGTAATGCCGGCCAGGACGAAGATGCCAAAGACAACACACAATTTGACCCACGTAATATTGGTTAGATTACCAACAATAGCTGATGATTAAGGTAAAAGGGTATTTGACTTTACAACGTAAATTTGGTAAATTAATCGCAAATAATACTTTGGTGATGATGGAAAGAGTAGGCGGATGTAGTTCTTCAGAGAGCCGGGATGGTGGAAACCGGTGAGTGAAACCGGCCGAAAGGGGTTCCTGAGCCGCAAGAGGAAAATCGTTTCAAACCACCTCATGAAGCGATGAGTAAAACTTGCACTGCTTAAGGGGGCGGTAATATTACTGCCAAACAGGGTGGAACCGCGGGAAAGTACCTCCCGTCCCTGGCTTTGTGCCTGGGGCGGGAGGTTTAGTTGTGTTTGGAGGGATGTATATACTTGATAAATATTGACGACTTTCTGCAGGTAGAAATGCGGGTGGGCAGGATTATAAATGCGGACGCTTTTCCAGAGGCACGCAAACCTGCTTATAAACTTGTTATTGATTTTGGTGATTTGGGTATTAAAAAGTCCAGTGCCCAAATCACCGAGATCTATACTATCAAGAACTTTTCCCCCACGCCAGATCGGTCCTTTCATGTCTGAAGTGCTGGTAATGGGGGTAAACGATGAGCAAGGTAAAGTTATATTACTTCAGCCGGACCGGGACGTGCCTTTAGGGGAAAGAGTTTATTAAAGTCATTATTTTTGTCTTTATTATTAAAGACAGGGGGGGTATGAAGATGAATTTCCAAAATTTGATCCAGGCCTTAAATAGCTTCTGGGCCAAGCAAGATTGTATCATCCAGCAGCCCTATGACATAGAAAAGGGGGCGGGAACAATGAATCCTGCCACCGTATTACGTGCGCTGGGACCAGAGCCATGGAGAGTGGCTTATGTAGAACCTTCCCGTAGACCCACCGATGGGCGTTACGGCGAAAACCCCAACCGCTTACAACATTATTACCAATACCAGGTAATACTGAAGCCCTCACCAATTGACGTGGTAGAAATTTACTTGGATAGTCTGCGTGCCATTGGCATTGACCCGGAAGTTCATGACATCAGGTTTGTAGAGGATAACTGGGAGTCTCCCACTCTTGGTGCCTGGGGGTTGGGATGGGAAGTATGGCTGGATGGTATGGAAATAACTCAGTTCACTTACTTCCAGCAGTGTGGCGGTATTGACTGTCACCCGGTAAGTGCTGAAATAACTTATGGTTTAGAGCGGCTGGCCATGTATATCCAAGAAAAAGACAATGTTTTTGACATAGAGTGGGTTGGTAACATAACCTATGGTGATGTTCATCACCAGGGAGAAATAGAGCACTCCCATTATAACTTTGAGCAGGCTGATACAGATATGCTGTTTAAGGCATTTGATATGTATGAGGGTGAGGCCTTGCGTATTGTGGAGAAGGGATTAGTCCTTCCTGCCTACGATTACGTGCTGAAGTGTTCTCACACCTTCAATCTTTTAGATGCTAGAGGCGCCATCAGTGTGACTGAAAGGACCGGCTATATTGGGCGGGTACGTAACCTGGCCCGTGTTTGTGCCCAGGCATATGTGAAGCAGAGAGAAGAATTGGGTTATCCTTTATTAAGAAAGGAGGGGGCATAAATGGCAAGGGATTTTCTTTTGGAGATTGGGATAGAGGAAATGCCGGCCAGGTTTCTCTACCCGGCCCTTAACCAGTTAAAAAGCTTGGCAAAATCCAGTTTTGCGGAACATAGGCTCAATTTTGAAGAAGTTCATACCATGGGTACACCTCGCCGCTTAACCCTTTTTGTCCGGGGATTGGCTGAAAAGCAGGAGTCTCTGCAGGAGGAAGTGAAGGGTCCGGCCGTAAAAGTGGCCTTTAAGGACGGACAGCCCACCAGGGCTGCTGAAGGGTTTGCCAAAAGCCAGGGTGTCACATTGGCAGATTTAATTACAAAACCCTTGGGCCATGTGGACTATGTTTTTGCAGTTAAGCAGGAAGAAGGCCGGCCTACAGATGAACTGCTGGCTAAAATAGCTCCGGGACTTATATCCGGGCTGCATTTTCCCAAGCCTATGCGCTGGGGCGGTATGGAATTTCGCTTTGCCCGCCCCATACGTTGGCTATTGGCGCTTTGGGGTGACCGGGTGGTTTCCTTTGAACTGGCAGGGCAAAAAAGTGACCGGAATACATACGGGCACCGTTTCATGAGTGAAGGCCCGGTGACAATAGAAAGACCCGCGGATTACCTGGCCAAGATGGAGGAAGCTTACGTGCTTGCCGAGCCCGGTGAAAGAAAAGAAAGAATAAGACAACAGATCGAAAAGCTTGCGCGGGAGGCCGGGGGTGCCGTGCTTAAGGATGAGGATCTACTTGATGAGGTGACTAATCTGGTGGAATTCCCTACAGCTTTGATGGGAAGTTTTGATTCCAGTTATTTGGAACTGCCGCCGGAGGTGCTCATAACACCAATGAAGGAGCACCAGCGCTATTTCCCGGTACAGGATAACCAAGGAAAATTAATGGCCCGTTTCATTGCCGTTCGTAACGGCGGTGCAGAACATATTGATGTTGTACGGGCTGGAAACGAAAAGGTTCTCAAAGCCCGCCTGGAAGATGCTGCCTTTTTCTGGCAGGAGGACTTGAGAGAAACCTTAGCCGCACGTGTGGAACATTTAAAGAAGGTAGTCTTTCAAGAAGCACTGGGTACTATGTACCAAAAGGTGGAGCGTATTGCACAGCTTTCCGGCTACCTGATTAAATCATTACAAGGAGACGAACAGGCTGTCTCTGTCACCCACCGCGCTGCATTGTTGGCTAAAGCTGATTTAGTAACCAATATGGTTTATGAATTCCCTGAGCTGCAGGGGATCATGGGCCGTGAATACGCGCTGCGCCAGGGAGAAAAACCTGATGTGGCCAGGGCAATTTTTGAGCACTATTTACCCCGGCATGCCGGCGATGAATTACCCGCTTCTCTGCCTGGTAAAGCTTTGAGCATAGCGGATAAAATGGATACTCTGGTGGGGTGCTTTGCTATTGGTATCCAGCCTACCGGATCTCAGGATCCTTATGCTTTACGCAGGCAGGCATTGGGAATATGCCACATTATTCTGGAATACGGTCCCGGGCTCTCCATCAAAGCGATAGTGCACCATGCTTATGAAGGCCTGAGTAAAACCGTACAGCTCGAGCACAGTGAAGAAGATGTTTGGGCTAACCTACAGGAATTTGTTCGCCAGCGTCTGCGTGGCCTATTAGGAGAATGGGGACTTAACTACGATACTGTTGAGGCCATACTGGCCACCGGATTTGATGACATAGCGGATGTATATATGAGGGGACGGGCGGTGGAACAATTTAGAACAGAGCCTGCATTTGAATCACTGTTTACCGCCTTTACCAGGGCCTCTAATTTGAGTAAAAAGACCCAGGTTTCGGATGTGGATACCAGCCTTTTACAGGATGAGGCAGAGAAAAAGCTTTATCATGCTTTTACCGGCTTGCAGGAAAAAGTACGTCCTTTAATCGAGGCGCGTGATTATCCGGAGGCACTTAATAACATTGCTCGCCTGCAGGAGCCGGTGAATGAGTTTTTTGAACAGGTGATGGTGATGGTGGATGATGCGCAGGTCAGGGAAAACCGCCTTATAATGCTAAAAAACATTGCTCGTTTTATTGGTTCAGTGGCTGATTTTAGCAAAATAGTAGTAGAGCGTGAAACGGAAAAATAGACATACTGATATATGGAGGCTGTACGGTAAATGAGGCATACAAATTAGGTAAAAAAGGGTAAAGAAATTTTTATTAAACTAAGAAGGGAATTTAATGTAGACATATAATATATATTAATTAATAGTTAGTACTTAATTAGTATGACATATTTGCTCTCTATAAGGGGCGATAATTTTGGAACTTTCCAAACGGCAGGAAAGAATTATGGAGATAGTAAAGAGTGACGGGCCCATTACCGGTGAGCAAATTGCTGACAGGCTAAATTTGACAAGGGCCACTTTAAGGCCGGACATGGCTATTTTGACCATGTCCGGCCTTTTGGAAGCAAGACCACGGGTGGGTTATTTTTACAGTGGAAAGTCCCCGGCCCGGGTTTTGGGTGATAAGCTGCATAAAATAAAGGTTGCCGAAATAAAATCAGTGCCGGTGGTTGTGCCTGAGCAGTGTACGGTTTATGATGCTGTCGTGACCATGTTTATTGAGGATGTGGGTTCACTTTTTGTAGTTAAGGAAAGGGGATTTTTAGAGGGAGTACTGTCCCGTAAAGACATGTTAAAGATTACACTGGGCGGGCAGGATATTCAAAAGCTGCCTGTGGGAGTAATTATGACCAGAATGCCTAATGTAATCACTATAACTCCCGGAGAGTCTGTGTGGTCTGCAGCCCAAAAAATTATTACCCACGAGATTGATGCCCTTCCGGTAGTATCCCCGGTAGGCAAAAATAACGGGGAAAGCGAAAATGATCTTGAAGGCTTTGAAATTGTAGGCAAGGTAAGTAAAACCAATATAACAAGATTGTTCGTTGAACTTGGAGAAGGCAAAGATTAAGGAGGGGATTCCCATTTCCACAGGGGAAAAGAATTCGGTACCGATTGTTTACATACTTTCCGATTCCGTCGGGGAAACGGCAGAACTCGTAGCACGGGCAGCAGCCAGCCAGTTTAACGGTGGCAGTGTTGAAATCAGGCAGGTACCGTACGTAAATGACCCGCAGGAAATCCCTGAGATTATGCAAGAGGTAATAGAAAATCACGGGATGATTGCTTATACTCTGGTGTTACCTGAATTAAAAGAAGCAGTGATGCGGGAAGCTAAACAACATAACATTATTACAGTAGACATTATGAGTGCGATGTTGGACGCACTTACCAAACTGCAGGGCAAGCAACCAAAACGCGAGCCGGGCTTAGTTCGTAAAATGGACAGAGAGTATTTTCGCAAGGTTGAAGCCATTGAATTTGCTGTTAAATATGACGACGGGAAAGATCCGCGAGGAATCTTAAAGGCTGATCTGGTTATTATTGGGGTTAGTCGCACTTCCAAGACTCCCCTTTGCATGTATATGGCGCATAAAAAAATAAAGGCCGCTAATGTGCCGCTGGTGCCTGAAGTGGCACCGCCAGAAGAAGTTTTCAGTTTAAATCCTCATAAGCTAATCGGTCTAACAATACGGCCCCAACTTTTAAATGAAATTCGGCGGGAGAGGCTTAAAACCTTAGGATTAACATCAAACGCGGACTATGCCAGTATGGAAAGGATATTACGTGAGCTTGAATACGCGGAAAATATCATGAAAAGGGCCGGTTGTTCCATAATTGACGTCAGTAATAAGGCAGTGGAAGAGACGGCGAGCAGGGTATTGGAAATATATTACAGGGGGGAAAGACATGGTAAGTAAGAAATATGTATACCTGTTTGGCGAAGGTCGTGCAGATATGAAGGACCTTCTGGGCGGAAAGGGTGCAAACTTGGCGGAAATGACTAATATTGGTTTAACTGTACCCCCAGGGATGATTATTTCCACCGAGGCGTGTAACGAGTTTTATGTCCATGAAAGGCAGTTTCCTGCCGGCATGAAGGAGCAGGTAAGGGAAAAAATGCAGGACCTGGAGGAGAAAACAGGGAAAAAATTTGGTGATCCCAGTAACCCTCTCTTGGTGAGTGTTCGTTCCGGAGCACCCATTTCAATGCCCGGCATGATGGATACAGTTTTAAACTTGGGATTAAATGATGACACTGTACAGGGATTGGCCGCTGCATCAGGTGATGAGCGTTTTGCCATGGATTGTTACCGGCGTTTTCTTAACATGTTCGGCGATGTGGTGCTGGGAATTGAGCATCATAAGTTTGAGCGGTACCTGGAAGATAAAAAACATCAGTGTGGCGTTGAATTTGATAATCAATTGACAGCTGAACAGTTGAAAGAGGTAATCATAGACTATAAGCAGTTAATTAAAAAAGAAACCGGGAAGCCATTTCCTGAAGAGCCCATGGAACAGTTGTTTAATGCTATTTTTGCTGTATTTAATTCTTGGAATACAGACCGAGCTGTGGTTTACCGCAAAGTTAATAAAATCCCGGATGAACTGGGTACGGCAGTAAACGTTCAGACCATGGTGTTTGGTAATTTGGGTGATGATTGTGGCACAGGAGTGGCATTTACCCGCAACCCGTCAACAGGAGAAAATATACTTTATGGTGAGTACCTCATCAATGCACAGGGAGAAGACGTAGTTGCCGGCATTAGGACACCGCAGCCAATCGCTACCATGAAGGATGATTTGCCGGCTGTTTACGGACAGTTTGTGAGCACGTGTAACTTATTGGAAAACCATTATCGCAATATGCAGGATATTGAATTTACCATCGAACGCGGCAAACTATACATACTTCAGACCAGAACAGGAAAGCGCACGGCGCAAGCTGCTTTAAAAATTGCTGTTGATATGGTGAATGCAGAGCTAATTACGAGGGAAGAAGCTATCAACAGGGTGGAGCCGTCTCACCTGGATCACCTTTTGCACAGGCGCATAGATCCAGATGCAGTATTAGAAGTTATTGCCAAAGGACTTCCTGCCTCTCCTGGATCTGCAGGCGGCAAGGTGGTATTTGATGCTGATGAGGCCGAGAAAATAACGCAGCAAGGGGAAAAGGTAATACTGGTTCGTACCGAAACAACTCCTGATGATATTCATGGTATTATTGCCGCCCAGGGTGTGCTCACCTCACGGGGAGGAATGACCAGTCACGCCGCCGTGGTTGCCCGGGGAATGGGTAAGCCGTGTGTATGCGGTTGTGAAGCTTTGCGTATAGATTACGAGGCTGACACTTTCATGGTGGGAGATAGGGTGATTAAGAAAGGTGACCTGATATCTATTGACGGCTCTGCAGGACAGGTTATTATCGGGGACGTACCAATGTTGGATCCCGAGCTGAGCCCTGAATTTCAGCAGCTATTGGATTGGGCGGATGACGTTAGAAAATTAGGGGTCAGGGCTAACGCCGATACTCCGGCAGATGCAGCAAAGGCCCGGGAATTTGGAGCGGAAGGGATTGGACTTTGTCGTACAGAGCATATGTTTATGGCTCAAGACCGCTTGCCCATTGTACAAAGGATGATTTTAGCAGGCAGCGAGGAAAAGCGTCAGGAGGCCCTTAATAAACTCTTACCCATGCAGGAAGATGATTTTTACGGTATTTTAAAGGCCATGGAAGGCCTGCCCGTGACCATTAGGCTTCTTGATCCCCCTCTACACGAATTTTTGCCTAATGCTGAAGACCTTTTGGTAGAAATAACTGAATTGCGCCTGACCGGTAGTAATCCGGCAAAACTTAAAGAAAAACAGGAGTTACTAAAGCAGGTCAGACAGCTTACCGAGTTCAACCCCATGCTGGGGCATCGTGGTTGCCGCCTGGGTATAACTTTCCCTGATATATATGCCATGCAGGCCAGGGCAATATTCCAGGCAACTGCCAAGCTGGTCAAAGAGGGCGTTAAAGTGATTCCTGAAGTGGAGATTCCCCTGGTGGGTGAAGTTAATGAGCTAAAAACCTTGCGGGGAATGGTAGATGAAATAGCTAAACAAGTCGCCAAAGAAACAGAAACTGTTTTTGCATATACAGTGGGTACCATGATAGAGGTGCCAAGGGCAGCTCTGATGGCTGGAGAAATTGCTCCGGAAGCTGACTTTTTCTCTTTCGGCACTAACGACCTTACTCAAACTACATTTGGATTTAGCAGGGACGACGCTGAAGGAAAATTTCTGCACGAATATGTAGACAGAAAGATATTAAAGGAAAACCCGTTTGTGGTACTTGACCGTGATGGGGTAGGCCGGCTCATGAAAATGACCGTGCAAGAAAGCCGGCAATTCGATGCGGATATGCTTATCGGTATATGTGGAGAACATGGTGGTGAACCCAGTTCAATTGAGTTCTGTCACTTAATTGGATTGGATTATGTAAGCTGTTCACCCTTTAGGGTGCCCATTGCCCGGTTATCCGCTGCCCAGGCTAAAGTCAATAATAACTAGGGAATAAAGTTTATTAGAAGGATGTGACTTTATGGTGTTTCCATAAATAGTCATATCCTTCTATTGCGATCAATAAAGATTTCGTGAAATTTTTTGACATAAAAAAACAGGAAATTTGTTTATTATAGAGAAATTAAACCCATTAACCGTAATCCCTGAAGAAAGCAGTACGGTGGTGGAGGTATAAATTGTGGGTCATATTCGACTTTTTTGGGCCATAAATTTACCATCGGATTTAAAAAACAATATTGATAATGAAATAAGATGCCAGCTATCACCTACTCCAGCTGATTTAAAATGGGTGGAAGATAAGAATCTTCATCTAACATTGAAATTTTTGGGAGATGTAGATAGTGCCCTGGTGGAGGAAGTTCTCAGGGGCGTAAAAAGTAAGGTCGAAGGATTTGGACCGCTACATTTTGAAGTGAGAGGTGTGGGGTGCTTTCCGGGGCGCAAACGCCCGCGTGTCTTATGGGCCGGGCTGCAGGGTCAAGTAGATAAGTTGCGTAAATTGTACGAAAAAGTCCAGCAGGCTCATTCCACATTAGGTTTTGAGAAGGGAAATAAAAGGTTTTCTCCTCATATTACCCTTGCACGCTTCCGCTCTCCCTTAAATAGTACTAAATTTATGCAGACAGCCGAGGAATTGGTGCCTCCAACTAAAAAACTTGGTTCATTTGAAACTGTATCGATAGAGCTAATGCAAAGTACTCTTTCCCGTCAGGGGCCTGAATATAACATTTTAAGCCAAGTATGGTTATGAAGTTGTAATAACGTTCTAAAATGGAGATTAAGGCATACTATTTGATTATATCGGCTTAAATGTAGCTTAATTTGTTTTAAACAGGAAAGACCGCCTTAACTTTACAAACTTTGTTTGAAAGAGGGATGATTAGATGCTAATTCTGGCAGTTAACGGAAGTCCCAATAGATCGGGCAATACTGCAATCATGTTAAATTCGGCCATCGAAGAAATTCAGTCACAAGGGGCGGAAGGGATTTTCATTCAGATTCCGGAAATAATGAAGAGTGTCAAAGTTCCCTTTTGTACCGCCTGTTCTCACCCGTGTGAAGGGAAGTGTTATCAAGGAACCGCTCTTGACGAAACCTTTGACTTAATGAGCCGGGCCGATGGAATAATTTTGGGCAGTCCGGTTTATTTTTGTACTGTGTCAGCCCAGTTAAAAGGCTTTTGGGATAAGACAAGAAAGCTGCGTACCGGTAAAAAGCTTGTAAATACCATAGGAGGGGCGCTGGCCGTGGGGGGAGCCCGCTTTGGTGGCCAAGAAACGACTTTAAGAGCTTTACAGGATATGATGCTTTGCCAGGGAATGACTTTGATTGGAGACGGCTTCCATGATGACGATGCCGGGCACCAGGGAGGGTGCTCTCAAAAACCGTCCGGCGAAGACCAGGAAGGCTTGAAACGGACCAAAATACTGGCCCGCAGGATGGTTGAAGTTGCGCAGGCAACTAAAGGCCTCCGGGCAGACCGGTAATCGTCTGTCAAAAAAACAGGACCTCATAAGCCGGCCATGTTACTGTACGGTCCTGCAACAAGCCTCAAAGCCGTTTGTATCCGGTTACATGCCCCGGCAGGACACTGTCGGGGCATGACTTTTGCCGGTGAGACGAGGTGGTACAGTGGATATACGCGAGCATACTGAAAGCCTGGAAAAGAAGATTCTATCTCCTTATGCCTGTTATAGCGCTGACAGCAAAGGACGGATGGTACCGGAAAAGCCATGTCGGGTTCGTACTGTCTTTCAAAGAGACCGGGACAGGATTATTCATTCTAAGAGTTTTCGACGGCTTAAACAGAAAACCCAGGTTTTCATAATCCCTGCCGGCGATCATTACCGGACCAGGCTAACTCATACCCTGGAGGTTGCCCAAATTGCCCGTACCGTGGCCAAGGCGTTACAATTAAATGAAGATCTTACTGAGGCCATATCCCTGGGCCATGATTTGGGGCATACACCTTTTGGCCATGCCGGAGAGTCTGCTTTGAATGAAGTTTTCCCGGGGGGGTTTCGTCACAACGAACAAAGCCTTCGGGTAGTTCGGCATCTCGAAGGAGATTGCGGACTTAACCTTACCGCCGAGGTGCAAAACGGGATTCTCCATCATACCGGCTCTGAAAAGCCCAGCACCCTGGAAGGTCAGGTTGTGAAAATAGCCGACCGCGTAGCTTATATAAACCATGACATAGATGATGCTGTGAGGGGCGGTATTTTGAGTGAAGAAGAATTGCCTCCCGGCTGTATTTCGGTATTAGGAAACAGCCACAGAAAGAGAATCAACGCAATGGTAATGGATTTAATTAAAAATAGCTGGGAGCGGCCTGGCATTGGTATGGGGCCTGTTGTGCAGGAGGCAACAGATAAGCTGAGACAGTTTCTCTTTGACCATGTATATATTGGCTCTGAGGCTAAGAGAGAAGAGGAAAAAGCCCGTCACGTTCTGCAATATTTATATCAATTTTTTGTCACCAGCCCGCAAAAGCTACCCACGGAATACAGGGCTTTATGTGAAGAAGTGGGAGTGGAAAGGACAGTTTGTGATTATATAGCGGGAATGACAGATAGATATGCTATTACCACCTTTGGGAGATTGTTTATTCCCCGTTCTTTCACTACACCGGATCAAGTTTATTGTTGACAAATGTTGGGAATGCTAAGTAATGCTTTTATAGCAGAAAATTTGTCGAAACAGAGGAAGGAGAATCTATAGTAATATCGAATTACAGAAAAGAAGAACGGTTTTTGTTGCTTCAAACACATTGTAAAAAAGGAAAAGGGAAAAACTCTGCTGTGTAGAATTTCATTAATTATAGTAATAATTTTTTGCAGGTGGTTATAAAGTGTCAGGTTTTATTCCTGAAAATACATTGGATGATATTCGTAGCAGAGTGGATATTGTAGAAGTTATATCCGATTATATCCAGCTCAAAAAGAAGGGTAGAAATTTTGTGGGGCCTTGTCCGTTTCACCAGGAAAGGGACCCTTCTTTTACGGTAAGTCCCGAAAAACAAATTTTTTATTGTTTTGGCTGTGCAGCCGGGGGAAATGTATTTAAGTTTTTAATGCTCCATGAAGGCTTTACTTTCCAGGAATCTGTTGAGACCTTGGCCAGGCGGGTGGGAGTAACCGTATCCGTTGAAGGGCAGGGTGATAAACTGACGCGCTCACGAAAAACTGACTCTGCCATTAAGATTAACACATTGGCAAAGACATTTTTTCAAGAGGTTTTATCCCAGTGGGAAGAAGCTGCACCAGCCAGAGAGTATCTTCAAGGGCGAGGACTGTCTGAGGAAACCGTAAACAATTTTGAGTTGGGATTTGCTCCAGGTGCCTGGAACAGTCTGGTAAGGCATTTGAATAAACATAAAGTAGGCGCCGATGCTTTAGTTAAATTAGGGCTTGCTGCAGAGGGTAAAAGAGGTGCGTATGATCGTTTTCGCTCGCGAATAATATTTCCTATCCATGATGTTAGTGGAAATGTTGTGGGTTTTGGAGGACGTGTTCTCGGTTCTGGGGAACCTAAATATTTAAATACTCCGGAAACGGAATATTTTAATAAAAGCAGGGTTTTATACGGCATTAACGAATCACGCCGGTATATCAGAGAAAGCGGCTACGTTATAATAATGGAAGGCTATATGGATGTTATTGCCGCTAATCAAAATGGGGTTAAAAATGCCGTAGCGTCGTTGGGCACCAGCCTTACCAAGGATCAGGTGAGGTTACTGCAACGTTATACCAATGATGTGGTGATTGCTTATGATGCTGATGCTGCCGGTATTGCCGCCACTCTTAGGGGATTGGACTTAATGCAGGAAATGGGTTGCCGTGTTCGGGTAATTAGTATTTCCGATGGCAAAGATCCTGATGAATTTCTACAAGCGCACGGTGCTCAAGGGTGGCAGGATCTTGTTGTCGGTGCTGAACCCCTGTTAGAATATAAATTTAGACAGATTAAGGCAGATGTTGCGGGTAAGTCGAATGATAAATCAGCGATGTTGCAGCAGCTACTACCCAACTTGGTAAATATTCGGGATGATGTGGAGAGGGCGGAAAGTATAAAGCTGCTGGCAACAAGGTTACACACCAGTTGGGATGCAATAGCCGGTGAGTTTAAAAGGTTTATTGAGAAAAACCGAAAAAAAAGGCCAAATTCGGATAAAATTACTAATAATAAGCATAATACTAAACACAATACTGAGCAATTGGATGCTAGAACCAAAGCAGAGAAAATGTTGCTGCGATTAATATTGGAGAATCCTCAATTAGTCTCAACTGTTCAAAAAGAACTGGAAGAAAATTTCTTTAACCATCCTATGTTGGACAGAGTTTTTAAGACGGCATTACCGCTAATAGAGCGGTCAGATTATAACCCGGCAATTATTTTCGATTTTCTGGATGAAGATGACCAGAAGGTACTTGGGGATTTGCTTATGGAAAATGTACCCGAGGCTGAACCGGTCAAAATATTGCCCTCCTATATTGAAGCTATGCAGAAGTTTTTAAAGCGGGAAAGACGAGAGAGTTTAATGGATAAACTGATTGAGGCCGAAAAGGCCGGTGACCAAAAACGGGTTAGTGAGATGTTAGAACAGTTGCAAACCCTTTTATAACACTTGAAGGAATACCCTAGGAGAGGGGGAGTGGCGATATGAGGGAGAATGAAAAGGTTGACATCTTAAAAGATGTTAAACCGCTTGTAGATAAAGGTAAGAAGCGTGGGGTCTTAACTTATACGGAAGTTATGGATGGCCTGCAAGGGATAGAACTGACTCCTGAACAAATAGATGATATCTACGAAAAATTGGCCGGGATGGGTATAGAAGTAGTCCCAGAGCCTACAGATCTAGATCCTATTCAAGTCAAGAAAGGGTCACCCGTGCAGGCGGAAGAACCGGAAGTTGCAGACGAAGAAGTAGAAGTTGATCTCACTGTGCCGGAAGGAATTGGTATAGACGATCCGGTACGCATGTACCTTAAAGAAATTGGACGCATTCCCCTCCTTAGCCCGGAAGAAGAGGTTGACTTAGCTAAACGAATGGAACAGGGTGAAGAAGAAGCTAAAAGGCGGCTGGCTGAGGCTAACTTAAGGTTAGTAGTAAGTATAGCTAAGAGATATGTCGGAAGAGGAATGCTGTTTCTTGACCTTATACAGGAAGGTAATTTGGGGTTAATCAAGGCGGTAGAGAAATTTGATTACCGTAAGGGATACAAATTTAGTACCTATGCCACCTGGTGGATTCGCCAGGCCATTACCAGGGCCATAGCGGATCAGGCCAGGACAATTCGAATTCCGGTACACATGGTTGAAACCATCAATAAGCTGATTAGGGTGAGTAGGCAACTATTACAGGAACTGGGTCGCGAACCAAACCCGGAAGAAATAGCCAAGGAAATGGACATATCTGAAGACAAAGTGCGTGAAATAATGAAAATTGCCCAGGAACCTGTATCGTTGGAGACTCCTATTGGTGAGGAAGAGGATTCTCATTTGGGTGATTTTATTGAAGACCACGATGCCAAGGCGCCGGCTGAGGAAGCATCCTTCACGCTGCTGCGGGAACAGTTGGAAAATGTACTTTCCACCCTAACGGACAGGGAGCAAAGGGTGTTACGCCTGCGATTCGGTCTGGATGACGGGCGAGCCCGCACCCTGGAGGAAGTAGGACAGCAGTTTGGTGTTACCCGGGAAAGAATTCGGCAAATTGAAGCTAAAACGTTGCGTAAACTGAGACATCCAAGTAGAAGTAAAAAATTAAAAGATTACCTTGAATAGCAAAATGTAATGTGTTGACCATGGTGGCTGCTTAATGTATAATAATTAGTGCAGTGCGTTCCTCGATAGCTCAACGGTAGAGCATCCGGCTGTTAACCGGAGGGTTGTAGGTTCGAATCCTACTCGGGGAGCCATCATTTTGGGCCCATAGCTCAACGGCAGAGCATCCGGCTCATAACCGGCTGGTTCCAGGTTCAAATCCTGGTGGGCCCACCATTTGGGAAGTGGGATGTGAGAGGTTGGAAGTGGGAAGAGCCTGGAACTCTCACGAAGTTTAGTAACCGATTGCAGGTTGGAGTTCATGAAATGGGATCATAGCTCAGTTGGGAGAGCGCCTGCCTTACAAGCAGGATGTCACAGGTTCAAGTCCTGTTGGTCCCACCATTTGGGAAGTGGGATGTGAGAGGTTGGAGGTGGGGAGAGCCACAACTTCTTATGTTCTATCCGGTTTTGAACAACGAGGGAGTAGCGCGGATGTAATATCGCGCTACTCCCTCGTTGTTCAAAGATATATTTTGACTTTTACTGTAGGCTTTTAACCGGCATTACTCCACAATTTAAGAGGTCGGTTGAAAAGAGAACTGATTAATACTCCATAACCGGTTCGCTGGCGGACTTCATAATCGTCCACCAGTTGAACATCTAAGAGTATAGTGGCAGAGGAAGCATAACCATCTAAAAGCTCCTTATAATAGCTCAGTAGTTCAAAGTTAAGTTGCTCTAACCTAGATGATAATTCTTTCTCTTTCCTCCTCACGTGCAAAACGAGGTCAATATCAGACGATACTCGCGCCTTATCCTTTACCGTGCTCCCGTGTAAATATATTGCATTTATATCGTTTTCATTTGCTAATATTCTGCATAAGTTTTTTGCCACTGCATATCTGAAATTGCTGTGACTATAACAGCAACCGGATTGCATGCCTCTAATAACTTTATCCCGGGTAATATTTTCTCTTTGGCAGCAAAATTGAAGGGACTTTTCCATTAGGTGAGTAGCTGTCATAGATTGCGGCTCCAATCATTCTGTATTGTGAAAAGCGGTTTCACTCACTTATTATTTTATTTGGCTATTTACTCACCTGTCAATACGTGCCTTTCCATAATGCGAAAATATATTTCATTTAATATACTGTGTATAAAATACAAAAAGAGAGCCCATTATATAGGGCTCTCTTTTTGTCAATATTTATAATTAAAATCGGTAGATGATCCGTGGTATCCAGACGCCGAAATGTATCTTCCGTAACATGCATAGCACACAGTATACTGAACATTGTATGCACGTAAACCGTAATTTATCCTAAGCATTTTGGCTAAGGTGTTGTTAGGCTGTTTCCCGAGTGCCCCATCTCCTTAGAAAACTTTTCTGCAACGTCACATACTAATTGCTTTAGTTCGGTTTTTAAGTAATAATTTGTGATTCGTGTTGCAGGTCCGGAGACACCAATAGCGCCTATAACCTTTCCTTCATGATTGCGTACAGGGGCAGCAATACACTTAACTTCATTTTCCCTTTCGCCAAGATCAAGAGCATATCCGCTAGATCTAACTTTTGCAAGTTCTTTTCTTAGAATTTGACGTTCAGTGATAGTTGCGTTAGTGAAGTGATCCAGAGATATTGAATTCAATATCTTGTCAAGTTCATCTTCAGGCAAACCTGCTAACAGTGTCTTGCCTGTGGCGGTACAATGGGCAGGACCTCTGCTACCTACCTTGGCGAACATTCTCACCAATATTAGGTTTGTAGATTCCAGCTGGTCAATGTAGACAACGTCTCCTTCTTCTAAAACGGCAAGGTTGGTTGTCTCGTTGCAGCGGTTTAGAAGTTCCTTCATGAAAGGTCTGGCAGTTGTGCGTAGGTCATAAAAATCCAATGCCGTTTTACCCATGTGTAAAAGCTTTAAAGTCAGCCTGTATTTACTTGTTTCATCTTCTTGTGTGACAAAATCGTAATGAACAAGGGTGCTTAGGAGTCTATATACCGTACTTAATTTAAGGTCCACTCTGTGGGCAATATCTGACACGGACAATGGAGCACATTGCTTACTGAGGACTTCCAATATTTTAAGCGCTCTTCCAACTGACTGCACTGTAGCAACTTCCTCATTGTTGCGGTCTTTTAATATGGCATTCACCGTATATTTTTACACCCACCCGCGGAACTTAATGCTTTCTGCAATCCTGTCGATAGATACCATGTAAGCAGCTGTACGCATATCAGAAGCGTGTTCTTTACTCATTTTAAAAGTTTCATTAAATGCATCAACCATAACTTTTTCCAGTTTTGTATTTACCTCTGCTTCGGACCAGTAATAATTCATAAGATTTTGTACCCACTCAAAATAAGAAACCGTTACACCGCCTGCATTGGCTAAAATATCAGGGATCACCAGTACTCCATTTTTAAATAAGATTTTATCTGCATCAGGAGTTGTAGGTCCATTAGCTGCCTCGGCAATTATTTTAACTTTTATATCGCCGGCATTTTCTTCGGTTATCTGATTTTCCAGTGCCGCAGGGATAAGGATATCAACATCCAGGGTGAAAAGATCTTCCTGTTTTATGGCTGTGGTTCCTGCCATTCCTTCTACTGTACCTGTTTTGGCCTTGTGGTCAGCCGCGGCGTAGGGGTCAATTCCGTCCATACTGTGTGCCGTGCCGCGGGAATCACAGATGGCAACAATTTTACTTCCCATTTCATGTAATAACTTGGCTGCTATGCTTCCGGCATTTCCATATCCCTGTATGGCAACGGTTGCATCTTGAAGTTCAAGACCGATACGTTGAGCCGCTTCGCGAATTGTGAAAACGCACCCGCGGGCCGTAGCTTCATTCCGTCCCTGTGACCCGCCGCAACTTATGGGCTTACCTGTAACAATGCCGGGATGGTTGGTTTGTTTAATCTTACTAAATTCGTCCATCATCCAGGCCATTACCTGGGGGTTAGTATATACGTCCGGTGCAGGAATGTCTTTGTTGGGGCCAATAATTTGAGCAACGGCATTGATGTAAGCCCGACTGAGCTTTTCCATTTCATTTTGGGACAGTTCCTTAGGGTTACAGACTACTCCGCCCTTACCGCCTCCGTAGGGGAGACCTACTACACCGCATTTGAAGGTCATCCACATGGACAAAGCTTTTACTTCGTCTACGCAAACATCGGGGTGAAATCTTATGCCGCCTTTGGCCGGTCCTACAACATCACTGTGCTGGGCGCGGTAGCCTTTAAAAAGGCGTACGCTCCCATTATCCATTTTCACTGGAAAATTAACCTCTAGTACTCGCTTGGGTTCTTTAAGCAGTTCAATAATTTCCGTGCTTACACCTAGTTTGTCGCCTGCTGTGTTAACCTGCTGTTGGGCAATTGTGAAGGCATTAAGTTCTTGCATTTAATTTCTAACCTCCCTCAGATTTATCTGATTTCTAAGACTCCCACTTCTATAAGTGGGAGTTTGCACTTTTTTTCTTCAGGTGGGGTTGAATCCCACCAGTTGGGGACATTCCTCCGCAAGAGGTGTGTCCCCTTTCCTCTTAAGCCCCGATGTTCCTTTAGCTGAACGAGTTCACTAAGCAATCAATTAATAGATGCAATGGCAGTCTCGAGGATATTTAAACCTTGTTCCAGCTGTTCGTCTGTAATTGCCAGGGGCATTAAAGTTCGTATTACGTTACCGAAAATACCTGCGCCCAACAAAATGACGCCATTAGTTCGGCACTCTTGAAGAATTCTAGCCGTCTCTTCTTTGGCCGGTTCCTTTGTTTCCCTGTCCTTGACCAGTTCTATTCCTATCATTGAGCCTAACCCACGGATGTCGCCAATTAGAGGATATTTGTCCTTCATCATCATTAAGCGATCCTGAACTGTTTTTCCAATAGCTTGGGATCTTTCCACAAGGTTTTCCTTTTCCATATATTCAATGGTGGCAAGGGCTGCCGCACAGGATACGGGGTTTCCGCCATAAGTCCCTCCAATGTGTCCGGGATCCGGTGCATCCATTACTTCAGCCCTGCCCACAACACCGCTAAGAGGCATACCGGAAGCTATTGATTTGGCCACTGTCATCAGGTCCGGCTCTATGCTCCAATGGTCACAGGCAAACATTTTACCTGTTCTGGCAAATCCAGTTTGGACCTCATCGGCAATCAGCAGTATGCCTTGTTTGTCACAAATGCTTTTCAGACCTGGCAGGAATTCGGGCGGAGGCACAATGAAACCTCCCTCACCTTGAACAGGTTCAATAATCATGGCCGCAATGTTTTCAGGTGCAACTTCAGCAGTAAACATTCTGTCGAATTGCTCTAAGCAGTGCATCCCGCACTCTGGATAGCTGGATCTATAGTAGCAGCGGTAACAATATGCAGAAGGGATTTTATAAACTTCAGGGGCAAAAGGACCAAAACCGAATTTATAGGGTCTTACCTTACTTGTCAGACTCATGGTCATAAGTGTGCGGCCGTGAAATGCTGCTTCAAAAGAGATGATACCCGGTTTTTGTGTATATGACCTGGCAATTTTTACAGCATTCTCAACTGCTTCCGATCCGCTATTTACGAACATTGCTTTTTTGGAGTAGTCACCGGGAGTAATTTGGCACAACTTTTCAGCCAACTCTACATACGGCTCGTACATGGTAACCATAAAGCAAGAATGTAGAAGTTTATCGGCCTGCAGTTTTATGGCATCTACCACCTGTGGAGGACAGTGACCGGCGTTCAGGGTGCCTATGCCTCCATAAAAGTCTATATAGGTATTACCATCAACATCTTCTATTAACGCCCCCTCGGCTTTCTCGACAAAAATAGGGGTTCCATGGGATATCCCGCGGGCAATTACATCTTGTTTTTTATTTAATAATGCCTGGGATTTAGGACCCGGTATCTCAGTTACTTGTTTAATGTCTTGCGTTTTCATATTAATCCCCCTCGGAATTCTATTTGTCTTATTATTTTTGCAAGTGGCATGCCAAAGATTATGCGTGAATTACAGACGGGATATTGTATAATTAGGAAGGGTTAAGGCAAGGTTATCTTAAATTTGGATTCGAGGTTGGTCGTACTCTGACCAGGATGAAAATGCAGTGGTGCATTAAAGCTAATGGTGCTAAAATTTCATTTTGCAATCAAAGGTTTCTATCACGCCAAACAATGTACAAATAATCAAGTTTGATAAGATTTAGAGTGTCTTGCATCCCTAAATGCAGGGGTGCATCCATGGATGCAGTGAAGCATTAACAAATTTAGATAAGTATGCCCAATATTGTGGGTGGTAAATTTAACCCCGGATATTCAGTATAGTTTTTTAAGCTCGGTATTCAGGCCTTATTAAGCTCTGCATCGAAAAATAATATGTCGAAAATTAGTACCAGGTTTAACAGTTAAAGTTATATAAGTCGTTGGCGAATAAATGGCAAGTATTTTGCTAGCTTAGTTAACAACGGAAATAAAAGTTTAAATTCTTTAATAAGTAAGCTTTCGAAAAGGAGCATATCTATATCAAGATAGTATATGCCATATAATATAAACGTCAGATAAAAGTTTATCAGAAGGGGGATTTAACAAAATGTTTGGATTCTATGGCAAACTGCTAAGAGTTAATCTTAGTGAAGAAGAGTCTTTAGTTGAAGATATTTCTACTGAAGTTCTAAAAACATATCTCGGGGGTAAAGGCCTGGGCTCTTATCTGTTACTGAAAAATGTGGGTGCGAATATAGAACCTTTGTCTCCCGGTAATAAATTAATCTTTACAACCGGTAATGCTGCCGGGACCCATATGTGGGGAAGCAGTCGTTATGGTGTTTTTACACGGTCGCCCTTAACCGGCCTGTATGCCGAGTCATACAGCGGGGGCAAGGTTGCCCCGGCGATAAAAGGAACAGGCTATGATGCAATTATTTTGGAAGGCCAGGCAAAACGGCATGTTTATTTGGAGATATCTGATACAGGTGTACGATTCCATAATGCTTCCCACCTTTGGGGGAAAGATACCTATTCAACAGAAGACAGTGTATTAAAAGAAACGGGCGTAAAGGGTGCCCAGGCTGTTGTAATAGGGCCGGCGGGAGAGAACAAAGTAAGGTATGCCTGTATAGAAAATAATTATTGGCGTTCAGCTGGCCGGACGGGCGTTGGTGCTGTGTTGGGTTCCAAGAATGTTAAGGCCCTGGTGTTCCACGGGGTAGCAAAGGCCCAATTAGCAAACCCACAGATGCTGAAAGAATATGTTAATGAATTAAAGGATCTAGCCAAGGACCATCCTGCAGTGAAAGCATATAAGACTTATGGGACCACTATGATGGTTTCCATGATGAATGAAGCAAAGTGTTTTCCCACCAAGTATTGGTCAAAGAATCAATTTGCTGGCTGGAAAAATATTTGCGGAGAGACTTTTGTAGAGACCCAGGATGTAAGACCGAAGGCTTGCCCTCAATGTATGATGGCCTGCGGTAAATTAACAACCGTTAAGTCAGGAAGACACGCCGGATTAAAGCTGGAGGGGCCGGAATACGAAACCATTTATTCATTCGGCGGCTTATGCTGTATTGACCGTCTTGATGAAATTATTTATTTAAATGACCTGTGTGACCGGTTGGGGTTAGATACCATTACGGCCGGTAATTTAGTGGCATTGATAATGGAGGCCAGCGAGAGAGGTTTAATTGAATACAACCTGAAATATGGAGACGCTGTGGGAGCGGCTTCCCTTCTGAAAAAAATAGTCAGCCGGGAGGGCATTGGTGAAATACTGGCAGAAGGAATTAAGATCGCAAGTAAAGAGCTTGGGCTTTCCGACCTGGCTATTCATGTGAAGGGTCTTGAGCCACCCGGTTATGACCCCAGGGTTTTAAAGGGAGTCGGTTTGGGGTATGCAACATCGGCAAGGGGTGCGTGTCACCTCAGGGCTACTTTTTACAAGCCCGAACTGTCAGGGATGATTGACCCGCAAATAATCGAAGATAAAGCTAAACTTTATATAGATTATGAAAACAGGCTAACAATTTTCAACACTCAAATTCTCTGCGTGTTTTACCGGGATTTAATACAGTGGCCGAACTTGGCAACCCTTGTTGAGGCAACTACCGGTTTAAAATATACAGAGCAAGAATTTAACCGGATGGCTAACAATATAATTGGTCTTACCCGCCAGTTTAATATTAATCATGGTGCGGGTCCGCAGGACGATAAACTTCCTAAAAGGTTGTTTGACGAGCCTCATAAGAATGTAGAAAGCAATCTTACCGAATCCGAGTTAAATCAAATGGTATTAGACTATTATAAATTAAGGGGCTGGAGTGAAAGAGGTATTCCCTCGGTGTTAGAAATTTAGCTTACAACTGAATAGTTGTATATATATCATTTTCCATTCTCCTAATTAATCCCGGATGAAAAACAAAATTTATCCGGGATACTTTTTTATGCTTTAGGAAAGTATACCTTGCCATATATATGGCAAGGACAAAGGAAAAAAGTACTGAAAAACGCGCGCTAAGGGAACTGATTTAGTTGCGCTTTTCTTGCAAAAAAAGTATGCTGTATTTAATTAATGCAGCATACTTCAAATAGTACTTTAGATGGTTATTTCTAAGGCTACTTATTATCTGCTTCTTCTTTATCACCAAAATATTTATGCATTTTACGCACTACGGTAGACTGGTTAATCTGAAGGGCTTCTGCTATTCTGTATGTGTTCTTGTACCTCTCATGGGCCTTTTGTATGAGCTGGCTTTCCATCTCTTCAGTTGCTCTCTTCAAAGGGCAAATGTTCAGCACCATAACACCTTTTTGGTTTTTGTTGGCGGAGTTCGTAAGATGATCAGGCAGGTGGCACGTATCAATTCTATTGGTGTCTGAAGTAACTACCAGTCTTTCTATTAGATTTTCCAGTTCTCTTACATTGCCAGGCCAGTTGTACGCACTTAAAGCTTCGAGAGCGGGCTCAGAAACTTGCTTTTTTAGTCTGTATATATCGTTGAATTTTTTCAAAAATTGCTCAATCAGAGGTATAATATCTCCTCTGCGGTGGCGTAAGGGGGGGATCGACAGTGGGATGACGTTAAGCCTGTAAAAGAGGTCTTCCCTGAACTTACCTTGTTGAACAAGCTGTTGGATATTTCTATTAGTGGCTGCTATAATTCGTACGTCAACGATAATATCCTTATTCCCACCAATGCGTCTCAACTTTTTTTCCTGAATGACGTGCAGTAATTTGACCTGCAATGATAATGGTAGTTCACCTATTTCATCAAGGAAAATTGAACCTCCGTTTGCGGCCTCAAAAAGGCCTTTCTTGCCACCTTTTTGAGCGCCGGTGAACGCCCCGGACTCGTAGCCAAATAACTCAGATTCGATAAGGTTTTCCGGTATTGCTCCGCAATTAACAGAGATAAAGGCTTTTTCAGCACGTTTGCTCTGCTGGTGAATACGAGAAGCCACAACTCCTTTACCAACACCTGATTCTCCTTCAATAAAGATAGTAGAATCCACCTTGGCTATTCGTTTTACTGTATCCATGATTTGTTTCATGGGCTCACTTACAACAACTAACTCCTGGCTTTGAGATTGACCGGTTTTCAATCTTTCTATTTCAGAAAGGTACATCTTGGACAGTTCTTCAGTTTCAACTAATTTGTCTTTAAGATTACTTGTTTCTGTGATATCGCGGGAAATGGTTACAATTAATTCTATGTCGCCGCTTTCGCTGAATACAGGGTTTGCGGTCACCAATAGTTTTCTTCCTTTATTAGTGCCTTGAATAAGGGAAACTTGGTGTTTCTTCTGTAGTACTTCGCGGCTCACGGAATGAGAAAATATGCCGTCTTTCTCCAACTGGTTAACATGTTTGCCTAGCATGTCCCGGGCATTTACCCCGTAAAACTTCTCGCATGCCTTACTGACAAACACTGTATAACCCTGTCCGTCTGTAACGTATACTTCGTCAAAACAATAATCAAATGCAGTCATTAATTGGTTATTGAGGGTATTTAAGTTTTCAATTTCGGTTTTTAATGCTTGCATTGTTTGAAAATCAAGCAATAAATCTTTCAGTTCAGATAACTTTTGTAAGGTTATTACTGCCCCCGCCGGTGCCTCTTCTTGTACTAAAGGTTTCGAGGTGATAATAATTGTTTCATCACCTATCAGCCATTGGATAGACTGCTGCCTTTCCCCTGCATTCAAAATATTGCCCATACGGGCTTCTGGAATTATGTCATCTATTTTAAGCCCGACAAACTTTTCTCCCTCTAAACTGAGTAATGCCGCGGCCGGCTTGTTAACTGTGCAAACTATTCCTTTGCTATTCACCGTAATAACACCAACGGCAATTCCATCAAGAACATGTTCACCCTGCATCTGTTTGCCCCCTCTATTAATTGATTCCATAAAAGCGGAAATGCAGATCAGATCTGCAAGCACTTGGTTGATCTTTACAAGAAGGTTTGCTGTAGGTGACTTTTGGCTTGACGCAAGACGTATTATAACGTATTATAATATTTAATAACAATTATATTGGTTTACAGTGGTTATGTAAATGGTATTTATTTTACCAGTTCAAATTGATGTTTGATAGGCAAGCATTATGAAAATACATAAAATTTTTAGGGGGTAAGAGATTTGGGTTACGAAACAGTGAAAGCTGATTTTCTGATTATTGGTGGCGGAACTGCCGGAACCATGGCTGCAGTAAGGGCCAAGGAGCTAAACCCCGATGCCAATGTAGTGATTTTTGAAAAAGGACATATCAGGCGAAGCGGATCTATTGCCATGGGAATGGACGCTATGAACATTGTAGCAGTTCCCGGTGGAGACACTGCAAAAGATTATGTGGAAGCTAATACCAAAGCCTGTTACGGTATTCTAGACGCCAAGCCCAGTTATGTAATGGCTGACCGAAGTTATGATATGGTTAAGCGCTTGGAAAGCTGGGGAGTGCATTTCCCTAAGGATGAAAATGGTGATTATGAAAGAGTAAAAGTGCACCCCAATGGGAACTTTTGTTTAACTATGCCGGACCCCGATTTAAAAATTAGGCTGGTTAATAAGGTAGAAGAACACAATGTAACCGTATACAACCGGACGATGGTAACCAGCTTGTTAGTTAACGGTGATCGTGTAGTGGGAGCTACCGGGTTAAATACTAGGACCGGAGAGTATATACTGTGTGAAGCCAAAGCAGTACTTGTTTGCAATGGTGGTGCATCCAGGTTTGGAATTCCCAATACCGGTGCGCTTTATGGTACTTATGACTATCCGGGCAATGCCGGAGACGGTTATTCCCTGGCTTATCGAGCAGGGGCGGATTTAACGGGATTTGAGTACTGTATGCAGATGTCCTTAATCAAAGATATTAATGTGCCCATTACCTATGTATCCAAGTCGAGGGGCGCCAAGGTTTATACTGCTTTGGGCGATGAGTTGGATATGGGTGATACCGTTAACCTGGAAATGATGGTGCAGGCCTACAGGGACGGCAAGGGGCCCCTATTCATAAAAATGCAGCACCTGCCGGAAGAACAAATCAAGCATATAGAAAACATCCTGTTCAAAGTAGAGCGGCCCATGATGGAACGCTTTATGGAAGGAAGGGGTATGGACTTCCGTAAAGATGATATTGAACTTAACCCCACGGAAATATATCTTTGCGGTGGTCATGGTCTTACCGGTATTGTAGTTAATGAAAAAGCTGAAACCTCGCTTAAGGGACTTTATGCGGCAGGAGACGTTTCCAACGTATCACGCGGACACCTCACAGGGGCATTTGTTTTCGGTGAAATTGCTGGGGAACAGGCACAAAACTGGTTTGACTCGGAAGTGGAAATTGACCGGGAGCAGGTGGAACGCGAATTCAAAAAAATTGACGAATTGAAGAAACTACAAGATAACGAAGTTCCTGTGGAACAAGTTGAATATAAGTTGCGTCGGGTTATTAATGATTATTTGCCTTCACCCAAGAGTGAGTACCGTATTTCTAAAGGACTGGATAACATCAGGGTCATTAAGGATGAACTCAAAGAGGTAATGAAGGTAACTGATAACAATGAACTGGCCAGGGCTATCGAGGTAGGATTTATCGCCGACTGTGCGGAATTGTGCGCGGTTGCCTCTTTGAACCGTAAAGAGTCCCGGTGGTCTGAGAGGCATTATCGTGTGGATTATCCGGAAATGGATGATGAAAACTGGTTGAAACACGTTGTGCTAAGTCGTGGAGACAAAGAGGGAGAGATTAAGGTGGAATTAAGGCCTATAGATTATAATCTATAAGATTTTACGAGGAGGATAACGCAAATGGGCATACGTGTAAACTTTGACAAGTGCAGTGGGTGTGGACTCTGTGAAGAGTATTGCCCCATGGACTGCATACGGATCGATGAATCTGGGAAACCCTATTTTAAATATGATCACTGCTGGTACTGCGGGGCCTGTGAAACCGAATGCCCCAGTGATGCATGCAAGATTACTATTCCTTACTTAATTCGTTAATTAACCTAACCGTAAGGTGTTAAGATTTTCAAGGCTTTCAATGACACATTATCACTTATAATTGTGGAGTAATGTTAACTTATCAGGTTTCGCGCAAATTAAACTGAAAAATTGGACCAACCTCTTGGTTGGTCTAATTTTCAAAAGGGACATGCAAAGCTTTTTTGTATATTAAACACCCAAGAAGAGGTGACGAAGATCTTGAGTATTGAAAATAAAAGAGTTCGTTTAATGCAGGGAAACGAGGCCTGTGCGGAGGGTGCCATAGCCGCCGGTGCAAATTTTTACGCGGGCTACCCCATTACCCCGGCTACAGAAGTTGCTGAGGTTCTAGCCAAAAGAATGCCGGAGGTCGGTGGTAGGTTTATCCAAATGGAAGATGAACTTGCCTGTATGGGAGCTATAGCAGGTGCCTCTTTAGTTGGTGCAAAGTCACTTACCGCAACCAGTGGGCCCGGGTTTTCCTTAATGCAAGAGAACCTGGGGTGGGCTTCCATGGCAGAGGCCCCGTGCGTTATTGTTAATGTGCAGAGGGGGGGGCCTTCAACAGGGCTTCCCACCTTGGCTGCTCAAGGTGATGTGATGCAGGCCAAATGGGGAACTAACGGTGATCATCCTGTAATTGCGCTCTCACCCTCTACAGTAAAAGAAATGTTTGATTTGACCATTGAATGCTTTAATTATGCTGAAAAATACAGAGTGCCTGTGATCTTGTTGACTGACGCTGTGTTGGGTCATCTGAGGGAAGAAGTGGAATTGCCCGACCCAGCGGAGATAAAGATTATTAACAGGAAAAAACCGACCGTACCCCCGGAAGAATATCTTCCGTTCGCCGGAGATGAGGACGGAGTACCCCCCATGGCTAATTTAGGTGAAGGCTACCGTTATTATGTTTCGGGAACCCTGCATGATGAAAAAGGTTCCAACGCTGCTGCTGATACTAAAGTGGCTGAGAGGATCATTGGGAGGCTGTTGGATAAAATAGAACGCAACCGCAATGATATTATACGGTATCAGGCTGAGGACGTGGAAAATGCAGAGGTGATCGTACTTGCCTATGGATGCGTGGCAAGGTCTGCAAGACAAGCCGTCTCTAAAGCCCGCAAAGATGGATTAAATGTTGGTTTCTTCAGGCCCATCACCATGTGGCCATTCCCTGATCAAGAACTGCTGAAAGCCGTCGGAAACGCCCATACCGTAATCGTTCCGGAAATGAACAATGGCCAGTATGCAGGCGAAGTGGCCAGAGCACTTCATGACGGAGGTAAGAGTGCCAAAGTGACCAGGCTGACGGAAATTTCTTGTAACTTAATTCATCCTGAGCGCATTTTGGCAGGGATTAGGGAGGCTGCTAATAATGGCTAATAATATTCAGATAAATGAGTACTTACGGGAGAGTGAGCTGCCGCATATTTGGTGCGCCGGTTGCGGTCACGGTATTGTTTTAAATGCTACGGCTAGGGCTGTAGCTAAGATGGATTGGAACAAAGATGATGTGCTTGCTGTATCAGGTATCGGTTGTTTTGGACGCATGCCTGTATATACAGATTTTAACGGTGTGCAGACCACCCACGGCAGAGCGCTTGCCTTTGCTACCGGTATGAAAGTGCATAGGCCTGACATGAATGTTTTTGTCTTCTCAGGTGACGGGGATTGTGCCGGAATCGGCGGCAACCATTTTTTACATGCAGCTAAGCGCAATATTGATATGACAGTAATTGTTATGAATAACTATATTTATGGCATGACCGGTGGACAGGGCTCACCAACAACTCCACATAATAGCATGACTACCACTACACCATACGGCAATATTGAAGCTGAGCTGGATATTTGTGAAGTGGCAAAGGCTGCCGGGGCAACCTTTGTAGCACGCACTACCGCTTACCATGTAAACCAGTTGGCCGGTTATATTGAAAAAGGATTCAGGAACAAAGGCTTTAGTGTAATTGAATGTATTGATCCCTGCACAACAGGATACGGGCGCAGGAACAAGTTTAAAAAGCCTGTTGATATGTATAAATATCTTAAGAGCAACAGTATCTCTCTTGATAAGTCCAAAGATTTGTCAGAGGAAGAATTGGAAGGTAAAATCGTTACCGGTATCTTTAAAGATGTAAGAAAACGTGAATATTGCAATGAATACGATAAAATGGCTAAACAAGTCAGGGAAAATGCAAAAGAAGAAGTGCCCTTGGAGATGGTACCGGAGGTTCCCGAGGCAGAAAATTTGAAAAGGTGTGAATTTAGGCTGTCCGGTTCCGGTGGGCAGGGACTCATCCTGGCCGGTATTATGCTGGCAGAGGCCGGTATCAGGCAGGGCAAGAAGGCTGTACAGTCTCAATCCTATGGTGTGGAAGCGCGAGGCGGTGCCAGCCGGTCGGAGGTTATCTTGGGAGATGAAGATATTAACTTCCCGGAAGTTATTTGTCCCGATGTTTTGTTAACCATGAACCAGGAATCCTGCGATAAATTTGCCACTGATATTAAATCCGGTGGAATTATCCTGGCGGACAGTACTTACGTGGATAATATCCCCGAAGGTGATGCCAAGGTATATAAGGCCCCCATTACTCAATTGGCCATCGATAAGATCGGAAACGCCGTGGTAGCCAATGTTGTGGCCTTGGGAGTTCTGGCCCGGGTTTGCGGGTTCATTGCACCGGAGGGCCTTAAAAAAGCTATTCTGTCCAGGGTCCCTGCCAAAGCTATGGATTTAAATATCAAGGCCTTTGAGGAAGGCTATAATTACGGTGAGCAATTGCTGACGGATTAGCATTTTTTACATGCTATGCTCCCTGAAAGGAGAGAAATTGACTTGGCAGAAAAAAAGAGATTTCAGCCTGTAGTAAAGAAAGAGTGGTGCAAAGCCTGCGGCGTTTGCATCGAATTCTGCCCTAAAAAAATCTTTGCTACGGACACCATGGAAAAGCCGGTGGTTCAGATGAGTGAAGAATGTACCGGATGCGAGATGTGCCGGTGGAGATGTCCGGGCCTGGCTATTACTGTGGTGGAAAGATGGGAGAACAGATGAGTAACTCAACATGGGATCTGGATCCCCTTTTAAAACCAAAATCAGTCGCTATTGTAGGTTGTTCGTCAAACCTGTCCAAGCTAAGCGGCAGGCCGCTAAAGGCAC
Organism: Bacillota bacterium; assembly: GCA_009711705.1. Lineage (GTDB taxonomy): Bacteria > Bacillota > Desulfotomaculia > Desulfotomaculales > VENG01 > VENG01. The sequence goes on along the minus strand of VENG01000017.1, from coordinate 31,505 downwards.
TGCTGGAAAGAGATTATGCCGGAAAAATCTTTCCCGTTAATCCTAAGTACGATGAGATAGCAGGTGTACAGTGTTATCCAAGTGTAGCTGAAATTCCTGAACCCGTTGACGTGGTGATGGTTTTGGTGCCTGCTGCACGGGTTGAAGCTGTAGTTGAGGAATGTGCCGAAAATGGTGTGAAGTCTGTTATTATTTTCAGTTCGGGGTTTGCCGAGTTAGGGGAAGATGGCAGCAAGATTCAAAAGAAAATCGGTGAAATCTCCCACCGGGTAAACATGCCCGTTCTTGGACCTAACTGTTTGGGGAGCATAAATTTAGTAGATTCTATTCCCTTAACCTTCGCTGCCATCACGGATGAGGACGAGCTTCGACCCGGACGCCTGGCTTTAGTCAGTCAAAGCGGGGCAATGGCTTCTTATACCCTTGGCACCGCACAGGAAGCCAAGATTGGCTTTTCTTACTGGGTCACCACGGGAAATGAAGCATCCCTGGAGGCATCTGCTGTGGCAAGACATCTTTTGCGCAGCGACGATGTAAGTGGTGTGCTTTTATATCTGGAGGAAGCTCGGGATCCTGAGGGTCTCGTGGAGGCGGGAAGGTTAGCCGGTGAAATGGGTAAGCCCTTGATATGTCTAAAAGTAGGACGAACTCAAACTGGTAAGAGAGCTGCCATGTCGCACACCGGCTCTATAGCCGGGGCGGATGAAGAATACGATGCGGCGTTTAAAAAGGCCGGTATTGTAAGGGCTAACCACGTTGAGGAACTTTTTGATTTGGGTATTGTATTGAGCGACGCCTGGAAACCCAAGGGGAAACGGGTAGCCACAGTCAGCCTTTCAGGTGGCGGCGGTATTTTACTGGCAGACAGGTGTGAAGATTTGGGGCTGGAAGTTCCGGAGCTCAGCGCAGAAACCCAGGTTAAACTTGCTGAGGTGGTGCCGGAGTTTGGTGCAGTGGGCAACCCGGTAGACTTGACTGCCGAATTAGTGGCATCCCCGGGGATGCTTAAGACGGCATTGAACATTATTGAATCAGCACCTGAGGTAGACGCAGTGGTTATTCTGCTTGGATTGCAGAAGAAAAATGCCGGTTCGCTCGCCAAGGACATTGCGGACGTGGTATCACAAGCCAGAAAAAACAATGGGAAACCTATTATTGTATCCTGGATGGCTCCTCCCAGGGAGGCTGTAGAGATTTGTAGGGAATCGAGGGTTCCTCTCCTGTATGACGGTGTAAGGGCAGTAAATTCATTGGCTAACTTGGTTGATATGCCCACTGCCACTGAAAAGGAAACAGCTTTGAGCAGCAAAGAGGCATCCCAAATTCAAAGTGACATGCAATCTCTCTTAAGTAATATTAAAGGCAAGGAATCTAATGAAAATATAGCCCTTACGGAATATCAATCTAAACAATTTCTTGCCAGGTACGGGTTGTCTGTACCAAAGGGCGCGGTTGCCCAAACGGCAGAGGCAGCCGCCCGGATAGCCGCTAAAATAGGTTACCCGGTTGTAGCCAAAGTGTCGTCCACTGATATACTCCATAAAAGTGATGCCAGGGCGGTAAGGGTTGGTATTAATTCTGATGTAGAGATGCAAAATTCTTTCAATGAAATAATGGAAAATTCGAGGCAGTATAATCCTGATGCCTTCATAGATGGTGTTCTCGTTGAGGAGATGGTATCCTCAGATACTGTGGAGACTATAGTCGGGCTTAGATGGAGCGAGCAGTTTGGCCCCACAATTATGTTTGGAATGGGTGGAGTCTTCGTAGAACTGCTAAAGGACGTCAACCTCCGGGTTGCTCCGGTAAATGAAGAAGTGGCTTTAGAAATGGTTGAGGGGCTTAAGACTTCAAAGCTTTTTTATGGTTTTCGCGGCTCTGAAAAACGTGATGTGAAAGCAGCTGTTGATGCAATAATAGCCATTTCCCGTGTGGGGGCTGCTTTAGGGCCTAATTTATCAGAGCTTGACATAAACCCGTTATTTATTCTCCCGCAAGGACAGGGTGTAATGGCGGGGGACGCATTAATGGTTGTTAGGAACAGCTTCAATTAACAGTAAAGTATATCTCGTTTTTTAAAAGAAAGGCAGAAGTACTGCCTTTCTTTTAACGTTTGTATCCGAACTAATATATTAAAAATTAGCCTTGGGAGGATAGCTATGCGTTTTACCAAATTGCATGGTTTAGGAAACGACTTTATCGTAGTTAATGCTATTGAAGAAATGGATATACCGGAAAATCTTTCAGAATTTGCTGTAATGATTTGTGACAGGCACTTTGGCGTCGGTGCTGATGGTTTGGTGTTAGTCCGACACGGTGAAGGGGTAGACATTACAATGCAAATATTTAATTCTGATGGCAGTGAAGCAGACACGTGTGGCAACGCTATCCGGTGTGTTGCAAAATATGCTTACGAAAACGAATTGGTAAAGAAACCCTTAATGAAAGTTGAGACTCTGGCGGGTATTGTGGTTCCGGAATTGATAATAGAAAACGGGGATGTTAAAGGGGTAAAGGTATGTATGGGTGAACCCCTATTAAGCCGTGAGAAAATTCCTATGATTGGGCCTGTAGGAAGGGTAATAAATGAACCACTTCAAGTGGAAGGTGAAACAGTTCATATCACTTCCGTTTCTATGGGAAACCCTCATTCCGTCCTATTTGTACCTGATGTTAATGCGGTTGTTTTAGAAAACTTAGGGCCACGTATAGGAAAACATGAGCTTTTTTATAGAAAGACCAATGTGGAGGTTGTTCAAGTTATAAATGAAAAGGAGATTCGCATGCGAGTTTGGGAGAGAGGTGCTGGTTTAACGCTTGCTTGTGGAACGGGTGCTTGTGCTGCAGCGGTTGCTGCAATACTTAACGGGTATACTGGGCGAAATGTCCTGGTTCATTTAAGTGCGGGGACACTTAACATAGAATGGACGGAAGAAAATAAGGTATTTATGACTGGTCCTGCCGAAAAAGTTTTTACAGGAGACTATAAAACTACGTGAGTGATAATTTTTGGCGGAAGGCACCCCACGTGGTATGAGTTGTCATGCCTGGTGGGAGAAACATCTTTTGACTATTCTTTTCGCTCTTAAGCCGGAAAAAAGCAATGTTATGACCGGAAGAATCCATAAGAAGATTGCATAAGGCAGATAAGAAAGAACCGAAACGCCCAAAATTTGGGAGCATAAAATGGCAAGCATATTCCAAGGAATTAAAGCTGGTAATAACATTGATGAATCAGCCAACACCCTGGATAGTTCAGGGGCGTCATAATATTTACGCCAGTGTGCTAAGAATAATCTACCGGTTAAAATGATGGGTAGAATTTGGTTACACGCAATAAGCGATATCATTATTGTTACGACCACGGTTTTTAAGGTGTTAAGAAATAGCGAATACGTATTCTTTAGCCATTTATCCATTAGCGGCTGGATTAAATTCAAATCCTCGATTATTTGGTTATAGGCACTTGCCACAGCTACAAAACAAATTAATAAGAACATACTTTGCAGTCCACCGGTGCCTTTAATTCCAAATAAGAGGGAATTTAACCATGTGCTAAATGTAATACCTTTTATAAACGAAATAACTGACGCTGAAATAATACTCCCCAGAAAAGCGTATCTAATTTTAAACTTAAAAATAACCAGTAATATCAAAACAATTACCGGGATAAAAGGGGTTGCCGATACTAATATACTTTCCTCAGGTAACAAATTAATTGTTTGAGGCCCATTATACTTATATTGATCCAGAAAAGTAAAAAACACAGTACTGATTAAAATAGCAGCAGACCCTGTAGGTATTATCCGTATAAATTGTTGTTTAACTTTTATCTCCAACGTATGTGCTAAGAGTTGATGTGAGCTTGATAAAGGGGAGGTGCGGTCTCCTACAAGTGCTCCTGATATAAGGGCACCGGCTACCATTTCCAGGGGAAGTCCTAATATTTGTGCCGTATTGATAAGTGGTATTCCCAAAACACTTATAGTTCCAATGGAAGTACCCAGTATCATTGAAAGTCCAAGTGACATAAGGAAACATAAAACTATGTAATACTGTGCATTTATTGATACCAAGGCTAACTGTACCATTTGAAAAATTGTACCGCTCAACGACCATGCCGGCAGAATTAAGCCTATGCAGCAAAGAATCCAGATGACGTTTTTTGTTTTGAGTAGGCCCTTTTTACCGGCATTTGTTAGTATTTTAATGTGAATGTATTTTTTCTTGGACAGAAAAAATAAAAAGGTTAAACCTGGGGTAAAACCTAATACAAGGGGAATGTGTAGAAGGACTGACAGTACAATTCCCGTTAAGGTTAAAATAATGAGTGACACAACTTCATGATTTGAAAAGCGGATATCTGTCATTATTCTTTAGCGCCTCTTTCGGTCTGGTTTCTCAGTGTATTTTTATTATTCATAAATCAAAGTCCGGTCAGAAAGACCGGACTTTGATTTATATATTTATAACTAGGGAGGTATTCACTACAGGATACCTTTTTCTTTATAGAACTTTTCAGCGCCGGGGTGTAGAGGAATGGAAATTCCTTTGATGGCTCTTTCTAACTGAATATAGCGGCCTGCCTTGTGAATATTAGTAATAGCTTCAGTGTTTTCAAACATTGTCTTGGTTATATTGTATACTACGTCTTCAGGGATTTCTTCCCGTGTGGTCATAACGGCCAAAAGACCTGTACTTGTCCAGTCGTAATCGATGCCCGGGTAAGTTCCGGCATCAACAGTCATTAAACCACCGTAGAAGGGCATTTCTGCAACGAGTTCGTTGATGTTTTCTTCAGGGATGGACAATAAACGCATTTCCTGCTGACTGCTGGTAGCGTCAATAATATGTGGCTGAGGTGTGGCGCCGTCAATCATAACTGCGTCTACACGGTCGTCCTTCAAAAGTTGTATTCCTTCACCGTGGGGTACGTATTGTGGCTGAACATCACCTTCATTGATTCCAAAGGTCCTAAGTACGTTCATGGCTGTCAGGGGACTGGACCCACCTTGTACACCCATGCTTATTCTTTTACCTTTGAGATCGGCAAGGCTTTCAATACCGGATTTTTCCTTAACAATAAAGTGAACGGTATTGGGAATGATAGCGGCAATGGCACGTAAGTTTTCTACTTTGTTTCCGTCAAACCATTTTTCGCCTTTCATGGCCTTGTCTGCGACCATGGACTCAACCCATGCTATGTCCGTTTGTTTAGTTCCCAAAAAGCGGGCGTTTTCAACGGAACCGCCGGTGCTTTCCACTGCAATGTCTGCCCCAACCTTTTTATCGTTGATAGTTGTGGCAATACCGGTTGCTAATGAATAATAAGTTCCTCCCTGGGGTCCGGTGGAAAAGGCGAGTTTTTCAACTTTGTCTGCGCCACCTTCATTACCGTTATCGCCACCACCGCAGCCGGCAACGGAGAAAACCATAAAGGATGCTAAAATGACCAGGGCAAATAGCTTGGCAAATCTTCTCATGCTAGTACCTCCTCGTATTTTTGTTGAGATTCTTTAGTTACGTTTAAAACTAAGCTGTTATTAAGTTATCCTGTGTTCACCTCCAATACAACGGTATTGATATTTTTAGGGCCTTAAAAACTTATTTACAAGTACTACTAAATAGTTAGTTCAAAAATTATAAAGACATGTTGCTTCTCGTTATGCCTATACATCATGCGGATGCAGCTTTTTGCATGGTTCGCGTCTGCCAGATAAAAAATGCAACGAATATAACAACACCGATCATATCTGTAGAATTCTCAGGGAACAGCATTAGTGCACCGGCAACCAACAAAATCAGCCTTTCCCACCCGGCGCAAGAACGGCGGAGGAATCCTGAAGCTGCGCCACTGAATGCCACGATGGCCAGGAGAGAGGTAATGGCAACGATGGTTATCCCCAAAACCGGACCTACCAATAGAAGTGCCGGGAAGTAGACGAATAAGAATGGTACTATATATGAAACTCCAACGTTGCGCGTGGCCATAAGTGACGTACCAATGGGCGTCCCGCCGGAAATACCTGCTCCGGCGAAGGCAGCGAGAGCCACAGGAGGAGTAATGTCCGCAAAAACACCAAAATAAAAACAAAACAGGTGTGCCGGTAACAGCGGTACTCCCAGGGCTACCAGGGCAGGAGCGGCAATGGATGCTTGTACAATGTAGTTAGCATTTGTCGGAAGAGACATGCCAAGTATGATAGAAGTTAATGCAGTTAGCAGTAGACCAAGCAGCATTTTCCCTTCTGCCAAGGAGCCAATTACTTCAGAAAATTTGATTCCTATGCCGGTCATACCAACAACTCCAACAATCATCCCGGCACAAGCCGTAGCGGCTATTATGCCATAGGCTGTCATGCCGCCGTCTTTTAAAGCTGCCAAATAATCAGCCGGTTTCATTCTGTTTTTACCCATTGTGAGGTTATTGACCACAATCAACAGTGCGATGCTGATCAGGGCAGCCCTTACAGGGCTATAGCCTAAAACAAGTATTACCAGCAGGGCTATTATCGGAACGAAATAACCCCATCCTTCTTTTAGAACATCCTTTACTTTAGGCACCTCTTCTTCAGGTAATCCTTCCAGGCCGTTGCGGCAGGCTTCAAAGTGCACATTCATGAAAATACTAAAAAAGTATAAAGTTGCAGGAATAGCCGCGGCGGCAATTATGTGCAAATAGGGGATCTGCGTAAATTCCGCCATTATAAAAGCACCGGCGCCCATAATAGGCGGCATAATTTGCCCACCGGTAGAGGCAGCTGCCTCTACACCACCAGCAAAGTTCTTTTTGTACCCTATTCTTTTCATCAGCGGAATAGTCAAGTTACCTGAGGTAACCACGTTTGCTATACTACTGCCTGAAATGGTCCCCATCAGCATGCTGGCAATGACGGCAATTTTTGCCGGACCACCCCTGGAACGGCCGGCTATTGCTATAGCAAACCGTATGAAAAAGTCACCGCCTCCACTTTTATACAAAAAGGCACCGAAGATGATAAATAGGAGCACAATTGAAACCATAACGCCCACTGGAATTCCATATATGCCTTCGGTTGTCATATACATTAAGTTAAGAATCCGGGTCAAGCCGTAGCCACGGTGCCCAAAGGTGCCGGATATGTAGGAGCCAAAGTATGCGTAGGCCAAAAAACAGGTTGTTATCAATACCAGGGGTAGACCCACAGCTCGCCGGGTTCCTTCTAAAACCAGCAGCACCAGCAGCCCGCCCAAGATTAAGTCAAGGGAATTAGGCATCCCCATTCTGTTGACCATTGCCTCATAATTTACAAGCACATAGATTCCAATTCCAAGACTTAAAAGAGCCAGAAGAATGTCATGTATGCCTGGTCGTTTGTCCTGCTTTTTCAGTAATGGGTGCAAGAGAAAAATTACAAACAAACTGAGCATTAAAACAAATGCCCTTTGCATCATTGCCGGTAGAGGAGGGGCAATTGCCTGGTATAGAATAAAAGCTGACATGCCTCCTGCGGCTATGGCTATTGCCCAGTTAATTGTTTTGCGAAGTGATTCTCCCACATATTTCCCTCCTTGCGGTTTTTTAAAATGACTGTCCTCAAATTTGCAGGTATCTGCATACCGACTTGCATAAATTTATAGATTTGTAATTAGTTGCCAGTATTTGGATGTATTTATGCCTCGCCATGCCGGTGATTATTTTAAAAAGGGCATGATGTTTCTAGCTAGCATCTTAAATCATTGGTTTTAAACCGACCTCATTTGCCAATTGTGTAAAGGCAGGTAGAGAGCTTTCTACTGTTTTCTTGGCAACACTAAAGGAAAGCCTATAGTACCCAGGCATACCAAAAGCAAAACCCGGTACGACCAATATATTATACTTCAAAGCAGTTTGTATGAATTCTTCGTCGTCAGGCAGAGGACAGCGGGGGAAGAGATAGAACGTTCCTTCGGGTTTAACCATCTCAAAACCCAGGCCTGTAAGGTGTTCATATAAAAGATTGCGTTTTTCAAGGTATCCTGCAATGTCTGCTTCCTCTCTTTGTAAAGAGGTAATAAGACGTTGCATAAGGGCCGGGGCATTTACAAATCCAAGTGACCTAATGCAATATGTAAACCCTTTGAAGAGAAGGTCAGCGTCCTTAATATCCGGATGCATTGCTATATAACCGATGCGCTCACCTGGAAGAGCTAAATCCTTACTGTGGGAGGTAACCAGAATGCTGTTGCGAATAGATTTAAAAACACTAGGAACTTTTACCCCGTCATAGACGAGCTTGGCATAGGGTTCATCCGATATAAGATAGATTGTAGTTCCAAATTCTTTTTCCTTGGCCTTCAACAAAGTCTCTAACTGAACTAAAGTTTCTTCCTTATATACTACTCCCGTGGGATTGTTGGGAGAGTTAATTATTATACCTTTGGTTCTCGGGGTGATGGCTTCTTCCAGGCTTTCGAGGTCGGGCTGAAAATTAGGTAATGTATTTACTTCTTTCATTATGCCGCTGTAGTTGTCTATATAGGCACTATATTGAGGGAAGTAGGGAACGAGGACGATTACTTCTTCCCCAGGATTTAAAATAGTTTTCAGGACCACATTTAAGCCACCACCGGCGCCACAACTCATGACAATGTGATTTTGATTGAATGATAGACCAGTGTCTTCTTTCAATACTTGTGCAATTGCCTCTCTTGTTTCAATGTACCCTACGTTGCTCATGTAGCGGTGCATTCCCGGGGTAGGATTCAATGCTATCTTCTTAAGCTCTTTATGAAATGCCGCTGGAGGTTCCACACCGGGGTTGCCGATGGTAAAGTCATATACCTTGTCTGCACCATGAATAGACCGCAAATGTTCCCCTTCTTCAAACATTTTTCTTAACCAATTGGGTTTTGCAATGCTCTTTCGAACGTTATCGCTGATTGACATTTGAGTACCCCCTAGAAGATTAGCTTAAACTAATAAAATAAATTTTACATTTAATAAAGGGTGTTTGCCCCACAATCCCTGAATTACAGTCCTTTCAAAATGCATTAACAGTGGGGCAAACTCTATTTATGAAGGGTAGTAGGAACTAGTTTTACCTACCAGTTAACTAAGGCTAAATAACAAGTTATAATAATGTTGGGGAACTGAAGGAGAGGGTACACTCGGATAGAAAAGCAGCCTTCTTAGATTATTGCTTTTTTAGTTCCCAACTGTTTTTTTCGCTTCCAATTATTTTTGTGGTCAGCTCATATGAATCCCCACGGAAGCTGAAGATTGCGTATTCGATGGGTTGTTGCTCAATGGAGTAAGTTAGACGCCTTAGCTCCAGTACCGGGCTTCCTTTAGCTGTATTTAAGTAATCTGCAACCTGTTTAGATGCCAAGGATGCTCGTATCTTTAATGATGAGTTATTAATAGTAAAACCTGCTTTTTCTTGAATCAAACGGTGAGAAGCATTTTTCTCGGCGTCGTCTCTGGTCCACTTTTCAGCAATAAAAATGGGTATATAAACTTGGGTAACCACCAATATCGAATTTTCAACAAGGTATTGGCGGGTATAGTGCAAAACCTTTGCCTCAGAGGGAAGTTGCAGCTTTTCCTGCACATCTGAGTCTGGATCGATTGTTTCGTAAAGTAAGATTTTCATTTCAGGATTATTAGCCTTGCTTAGTAAAGATGGGTAGAAACCCATTATATCGCTTACAGTTTGAGAAAAAATTTGCTTATTAACAAAAGTCCCAATTCCCTGTCTTCGAATAATAATATTTTTTGCGGCTAAATGTTTCATGGTTTGTCTGACAGTAACCCTGCTAACGTTATAGGTTTCCATTAATTCCTGCTCGGAAGGAAGCTTTGAACCCTGAGGATGCTGCCCTTCGTAGATGCCGCCTTCAATGATCTCCGCCAATTGAATGTATAGTGGAGTGGAACTTGATTTATCAATACTCTTATTCATAGTTCACCTCTAATTTTTCTATAATCTATAGTACGTTATAATACGTCTCAAGTCAAGTGCAACTGTCTTATTAGTGGCATATTTCTGACTTGCGATTCTGTTGTTCTGAAAAGTCAGTTTCACCTCCTCGGGAATTTTAAAGTTTATCTGTCAAAAAACCAATTACTTCATTATATAATATAAACTTATACGGTTAAGGCATATCTGTGAAGATGTTAAAAGGGAAGGGTAAGGTACGGAAAGGAAGTTTTTTATGCCGGGGTATGGGCTGAAGGCGCATGCAAGTTTAATCATAAAAAAAGAGACCTTGTCAAAGACAAAGAAGGTCTCTTCTTTATACTTAAATATACTCATAAAGCAATTAGTTAGCTGGTTTTTCTGCAACAACAAAAACTTGTCCTATCTTATCTTTTTTAGCTGCTTGTACCCAAAAGTCAAGAGCTGCCAGGGTCTTATCAACAACCTCTGCACCAACTCTGGATTCTATATGCTGCCTGTTTTCCCTCAAGCCTGTGGCTACGGCATGATAACTGGGGGCCACTTTTTCCGACCACGTTTCTTCGATCCTTACGTTAAACCCTATATCCTTTAACGCTTTATGGTAGTCATCAAAGTCCCATATGTCGGAGGTCTGTAAACGCTCATGAATTTTCTTTTCGTCTTCCGGTGTGGCATTTCTTTTAATCATTACGATGTCACTAAAAACAAACTTCCCACCTTTTTTAACCACCCTAAAGCATTCTTCAAGTATTTTGCGCTTGTCCTCTCCGTGTAAAAATGCCTCCTGGCTCCAAACCATATCAAAGGATTGATCCGGGTATTTTAACCGGTGAAAGTCTCCATACTCAAATACACAAAGATTATCCAGACCTTGCTCACGGGTACGTTGGCTGGCCAGCTCCAATTCTTTTTCGCTAATGTTTATGCCGGTAATGCTGCACTCAAACGTTTTTGCCAGATACCGTGCGGTCGCTCCATACCCGCATCCGGAATCTAATACTTTGTCGCCCTTTTTAATACCTGCCTTTTCAGCCATTACTATGTTTGTCTTTTCCTGGGCGGTATTGAAATCCTCATTCCCTGTTTCCCATGTTCCCATGTGAATGTTATCCTGCCAAATTTGCTTGTAAATCTCGTCCGCAGGGCCGTCATAATATTCTTTTGTTTTTGCCACGGTTGAACTCACTATAAGAACCTCCCTAATTTGTCTCAAGTTTACTATTTCCCGTCATTATATATCACTGACAACTTGTGAGGCAAGGGTGAGATTGGCGGGTGTGATGGACTATGCTGAATTGATAAAGGTAAGAATCCTCCAAATACTCCAAAATTCTTTATTTTTACTGATTTCTCGTAAATACCTTACTGCATCTCTGCCACACTGAGTTTAACAACCAAGTTGGCGGTGTGGTAGTTTAACATTCTTGTGATATAATTCCTATTGTGCGAGTAGGAATAGGGGGGATTGATGCACAGGGAACGGATACATAAAGTGGAGGTAGCAACAGTTAGTGGTATGGAATTATTCTTTAATCTTACTATGGAGTGTAATTACGCTCTAAAGGAGGCAAATGCATGCGTAAATTATTAAAAACATTAAGCATAGCTTTAATACTAGTATTTACGGCCGGAATACTTTTTGGCTGTGGAGGACAGGAAGGCACCGGTGAAAACGGAAATGGTGAAGATCAAGGTGGTAACCAAACAGAAAGCAAAGGTAAAGTTAGTATAGGTTACGTTGAGTGGGACGACTGTATTGCCAGCACTTATGTATTGAAAAATGTGCTTGCCAATGAAGGCTATGATGTTGAAATAACTTCAGTGGACGCAGGGGTAATGTGGAGCGGAGTTGCCCAGGGGGATTTTGACTTTATGGTAGCGGCATGGTTGCCCGGAACTCATAAAAACTATTGGGCAGACTTTAAGGATCAAGTAGTTGACCTTGGCCCCAACTTTGAAGGTGCTAAAATCGGTTTAGTGGTGCCGGAGTACGTTAATATCGACTCCATCGCTGAAATGAATAGCGCGGCAGATAAGTTTGACGGTGCCATTACCGGTATTGAGCCTGGTGCGGGCATTATGCAGGCTACTGAAGAAGCAATTACCGAATACGGCTTAAATTTAGAACTTAATGACAGCAGTAGTGCAGCCATGGCAGCGGCTCTGGAAAGAGCAATAAACAATGAAGAATGGATTGCTGTTACCGGTTGGAACCCGCATTGGAAGTTTGCCAAGTTTGACCTTAAATATCTGGAAGATCCCAAGGGAGTATACGGGGGTGAAGAGCATATCGACACCGTGACCCGCCAGGGATTCGAAGAAGATATGCCGGAAGCTGCCAGCATCGCTGACAATTTCTACTGGACATCTGAGGAGCTCGGTCCGGTAATGGTAAACATTAAAGAGGGTATGACCCCTGATGAAGCAGCACAGAAGTTTATTGAAGGTCATCAGGATTTAGTTAACGAGTGGACTTCTTAATTAAAAAAAGTAAACCCGGTTGTTGTTCAACCGGGTTTTACTTTGCTAATATTGATTACAGCCACTTATGTTAAGCATAGCAAATACTTTCTTGCCTGGGATGATAAGTGATGATACCATTAGATAAAACTGAAATGCAAGATAAGATTGAACTTTCAGATTGCACAAAATGCGCTGATTGGCTTGAAAACACCGAGTGGGATTAAAGATTAGCACATTAGTTCAACCATGGAAGTGGAGGGCCTTGGTGAGAGAGGCTCTCCCTTTATACTTTCCCGGTGGTAGTGCAACATTGGTAATTGGTATTAGAATTCTCCAAGACTATCCCAGTACATGGCGGCTTCGCTTAGCTCTGTTAGAGCCCCCGCTTTATCTTTCGCCTCTATTAAACCTTGCAGGCGAGCAATTTTAACATCAATTTCAGTTATCTTTCTTTTGTCAACATTGAATTGGATCCTTGATTTAACTTCTCCCCACGCGCTTTTCATTTTTTTTAGATTCGTTGCAGCTGCATCCCAATTGCCGCCTTCAATATTCATTTTTAAAATCCGCATATGTTTGGCTACATCATCTAATTCACTCGTGGGCTTTTTCAAATATGAACCGCTGGTTAGACCTACGTAAAAGACAATTAAAGTTAGTATTGGTATTAGATAAAATATGATTTTTCTCACTTAATTTCACCTCTTAATTAGGCCCGCGATAATCACTTGGGTCGGTCAATGATTTAAGGCGGTCGTTATAGGTGTCAACGTATAATCTGCCTGATGTATCCATACTGGCCAGGGCAACCTCGGAATAGGCATCTATGCCAAGTTTCTTCAACTCTGCATCCAGCCATGACCGGTCAAGGTTTAATTGCTCCAGGTTTTGGTCTAATACTACACCGTCGAAAACAACTTCTGTGCTCAAGCCGGAGTAGCTGGTGGATAAGTTCAAATCCTTGGCAGTAACAGGCTGAAACTCGGATTTTTTTTGTACAGACAGTTTGCCATTAGTTTCTAAAACAGCAAATTCCACTTGTGTCAGATCAAAAATCCCTTTGAGGCGCAGTTGACCCAAGAGGTGGTCTATGCTGTACCTCATGGTCTTCATAGCGTCTTCCATAATATGACCGTTCATAATGACCACAGTAGGCTCTCCATCCATGTATTTTGCAATATAGCGTGATTTGATCGCAATCATTTGAATGATAAACACTAAAACAAACCAGGTGAAAAGGCCCACCCATTCAGACCACGTATTGTTACCAAGGTTTGTGGTAAGGGTGGCGGCAATGGAGCCAATGGTGATGCCCAGTATGTAATCGAAATAGGTGAGCTGGCTCATTTGCTGCTTTCCCAGTATGCGGGCAAATATGAACAATGTGAAAAAAGCTATTACGCCTCTAACTAACACCATAAGGGTTTCGTTCAATATCAACACTCCATTTTTCGAGGGGCATATCTACCAATAACAATACTCATAGAATGCCGTGGTAAGAGAGCCTATTATTCATAGTAGCATGTCAGTCTATCAAACGCCTGCGCATTAAATATAGCGGAAGCTTAAATAGGACGGTAATAAAGACCACCAACCACAGCACGTCATATAATAATGACGGTCCCACTGTCCCCAGTGTAAGGCTTCTTGTTAATTCCACCACGTGATAAAGGGGCATAAACCAGGCAATTACCTGTACTAAGACAGGTAGGCCGTCCAGTGGGAAAAAAACTCCCGAGAACAAGAACATGGGAGTGATTACCAGGGTAAAGAAAAAGCCGAAGGCGTCTACGCCTGGTACAAGGCCGGTCCAGGTGATACTTAGTTCAGTAACTGCCAGCCCTTCTAATGCGAGAACCGGTAGGACCAGTAATACCCAGGGGGAGGGAACCAGGCCCAGTGCTGAAATGACAATGATAATAATTATTCCGTAAAGCAGACTTTTAAATGTCCCGAAAAGAATTTCCCCCACTACCACCTCTTCCAGGTTTACCGGGGTGGCGATGATGGCATGGTATGTTTTTTGATAATTCATGCGCATATAGCTATCATAGGTGCATTCCAATGCTGCGGCCCACATGGCTGAAGTTGCAATCAATCCCGGTGCCATCCAGTTGATGTAGGGCAGCCCGTCAATGTCCTCCACAAAAACCCCCAGGCCGAAACCCATTGCTCCAAGATATAAGAGGGGCTCTATAAAATTAAACATCACATTTGCAAGCCAGGTTTTTTTAAACACTGTAAAATTACGCATAAAAACATGCCAAACCCGGTGGGAGATTCTCATTGTTCCAATCCCCTTCCGGTGAGCTTAAAAAATACATCTTCCAAGTTTGCAGGACGCAGGAGTTGGTATTGTAAATCAAAAGGAGTTTCCTGTAAAAATGTCATCAAAATCTTGGAATCTTTGGGGAACAAGCAAAGGCTTGTTCCCAGGTTTAAGGAACCATGGATATAGTTTTTAGTTTTTGCTAACAATGGCGACATTTGTTCCGGCGGGATATTAAGCTCTAGAACCTCGTCACCAATGTGTTTATGAACCATTTCCTTTGGGGTGCCCAGATCCAGTATCTTTCCTCCTACCATTATCAGCAAACGGTCACAAAGCCTGTGCGCTTCCTCCAGGTAATGAGTTGTAAGTACAAGGGTAATATTTCTGTTTTTTAACTCTCTTAGTTTTTGCCATACCATGTGCCGGGCCCGGGGGTCCAGACCGGTGGTAGGTTCGTCCAATACCAGTAGAGCAGGATTGTTAATGAGGGCCCTGGCGATAGTCAATCTTCTTTTCATACCGCCCGAAAGGTTGCTGGCCAGAGCGTCCCGTTTTTCTCCCAGCTCAAAAAAATCCAATAACTCTTCAGCTTTTTTTTGGGCCTTAATGCCTTTAAATTCAAAATAGGCGGCGTAGATAATCAGGTTTTGCATCACGGTAAGTTCAGGGTCCAGGTTGTCTTCCTGGGGAACCACCCCCAGGCGTGACTTTATTTTACGCTCATCATGCTGTACATCCATACCTAATACGTTAAGGGTTCCGGAGGTAAGGGGAGAAAAACATTGAATCATTTTTACGGTGGTGGTTTTGCCGGCGCCGTTGGGCCCCAAAAAACCGAAACATTCTCCCGCTCTTATATCAAAATTGATGTTGTCCACAGCCATAAAGTTACCGTACTTTTTGGTGAGTTTCGTGGCTTCGACGACCATAGATTTGTTTGACACCAAAAAAACACCGCTTTCCTAACATTTTATGATGAAAATACTGGATTTCAATTGCTACTTTATTCTATCATGGACTAGAGTGTCCTTGCTCTTGAAAAGATAAAGAAGAATTGGTTCAGGTGGGGTTTCACCCTTCGGGTACGCGTAACCCCATCTGAACCTTAGTCGCACTTATTTCGAGCTTACAGGTTGTGCGAAGATAAAACTATATAAAACATAAGGTAGTGATTATGATGCAGCTTTCCGGGCGGCTGGCCACATTAGTTGAATGTGTCCACCCTGATACAATCATAGCAGACATTGGTACGGACCATGCATACGTCCCAGTGTATCTGGTTGAAAAAGGGATATGCCCCAAGGCAATTGCCGGTGATCTGAATGCCGGACCGGTGGAGTCGGCCATGGATACCGTAGAATCTTATGGGCTGGAAACAAAAATTGAAGTCAGGCAGGGAAATGGGCTGCAAATTTTGTCCCCCGGTGAAGTGGATATGATTATTATTGCTGGCATGGGAGGACTTCTGATCAAACAAATACTGTCCGAAGGGAAAGATAAGCTGCAAAATGTAAATAGCCTGCTTTTGCAGCCCAATAATCATGCCTTTGAGGTGCGCAGCTGGCTTATGGGTAGCGGTTGGGGTATTGTTGATGAACGGCTTGTATTGGAGAGGGGCAAGTTTTATCCGGTTATTATCTGCGAACAAAATAGGGGAATAGTCACTGAAGATCCTGTAGCTCTCGAAATAGGGCCCCGTTTGCTGGAAAAGGGAGGTCCGCTGGTGGAAAGGTTTTTGGAGAAAAGAAGCAGGGAGTGCGCTGGGATCTTAGACGGTCTATCCAGGAGTGCCAATCCTTTAAAGGTAGAAAAGCAGCAAAGAGTAACCAAGTTACTACGAGGTATAAAGGAGGAATTGATACGTGTGCGCAAAAGCTAAGGAATTAACCGGATTCATTGAAGAATTGGCTCCACCAATACTGGCAGAATCATGGGACAATAGCGGGTGGCAGGTGGGAGACCCCTTCCAAGATGTTGAGCGGGTAATGGTGACCCTGGATATTGATGAACAAGTGGTTGAGGAAGCGGTGCAGCGTGGAGTGCAGCTGTTAGTCAGCCATCATCCCATGTTTATGAAGGGCTTTAAAAGCCTGCGTCTGGACACAATGCCCGGCCGCATAGTAGCTAAGCTGATTCAGCACGGGGTGGGAAGTTACGCCGCCCACACTAATTTGGACAGTGCAGGTGGCGGGGTAAATGATATTTTAGCAGAAAAGCTGGGCTTAAGGGATGCCCGCGTGCTTTATGCAGTACAGGAGGAAAAGTATTTAAAACTGGTGGTATTTGTGCCTGAATCTCACCTGGAAAATGTTATGCAGGCTTTGCGCAGAGAGGGAGCCGGCTGGATTGGAAATTACAGTGACTGTACTTTCCAGCTAAAGGGTACCGGTACCTTCCGCCCGGGCGAGGGAACTGACCCATACATAGGCAGCCAGGGTGAATTGGAGCGCGTGGAGGAAGTGCGTCTGGAAACTATACTGCCTACTTCTGAAAAGGCTAGGGTAGTGGATGCAATGGTAAAGGCCCATCCTTACGAAGAAGTGGCCTATGATTTGTATCCCCTGGCCCTGGAAGGACCTAAAAAAGGACTGGGGCGAGTGGGTAATCTTAATTCTCCACTGCTATGGCCTGAATTTATACAGCTGGTTAAAGAGGCCCTGGGGGTTACATCCGTGCGCTTTGGATGTGATGATAAGGATGCAAAGGTGCAGCGGGTTGCAGTTTGCGGAGGTTCCGGGGCCGATTTATGGCCTGCGGCAAAGGCCATGGGAGCACAGGTGCTGGTAACGGGAGATATAAAGTATCATACGGCCAAAGATATGATGGCAGAAGGTATTCTTTTCGTGGATGCCGGTCATTATGGCACGGAGAGAATTGTGGTAGCATCCTTAGCAGAATACTTGCGTAGATGTGTAAACGAGAAGGGTATGAGGGTTGAAGTGTTGGAAAGCCAGAGGGATTACGACCCTTTTCAAACTGCATAGGGGTTAGGTGTTAGGCGATAGGCGTTAGGAATTATAACCCTATCCCCTATCGCCTAACCAACTATCGCCTTATAAAGAAATTTCCTCTCCTGGCTTAAGAGCCTCTACGGTAACATTAGGAGTCTTCTGCTTGGCCAGCTCGGTAAATTCTTCGGCATCTTGTACCAGTATGGGGAAAGTGCCATAGTGAATAGGAATTGCTTTTTGGGGTTTTAAAAGCGTCAGACTGTGCGCGGCTTGAACCGGGTCCATGACAAATACGCTGCCAATGGGTAGAAGGGCAAGGTCAATGTCATAAAGTTCGCCCAAAATTCCCATGCTGGAAAAAATACCGGTATCTCCGGCGTGGTAGACGGTTTTGCCGTCTTCCAAAATAACTATAAAACCGGTGGGGTCCCCCGCTCCGGCGGAATGGAAAGCTTGGGTCATAGTGACCTTGATTCCGCTGACTTCTACTTGTCCGCCAATATTCATTCCCATGCCAAATATAATATTGTCTGCGCTAACTCCGGCTTCCTGTAGTTTGCCGGCCAGTTCAGGCTGTACAAGCACTGTTGCCCCTGTGGCTTTTACAATGTCCGGCACGTCACTTCCAAGGTGGTCGTCATGATCGTGAGTAATCAGAATAATGTCTGCCCGCGTAATGTCTTCCTTCTTAATGGGGCAACTGGGGTTTCCTGTAATCCACGGGTCAATTAAGATAACTTTCCCTTTTTCGCTTGTTATTTGACAAGCAGCATGCCCCAACCATTTTATGCTGTGACTCATAGTTTCGCCTCCTTGATATTTATCAGCAATATGTTATGTATATTGTAGGCGAAAGAAGGGTTATATTGCAAGGGGTGGTATTACATGGTTTTATTAACTGAAAAAAAGAGAGATCCTTTTTAATGTAAAGGATCCCTCGTCTGTATTTTCCTCCAGCAATAATATATAATTACAGGCTTTCTGCCAGTATCTGGCTAATATCCCGCACCATGATTTCTTCGTCTTTGTTTAAGTTTTTACAGCTGTCTTCCAACATAACAACGCAGTAAGGACAGGCTGTGGCTATTATTTCTGCCCCTTTGTCAGCAGCCTCTTTAACTTTTACATCAGAGAAGCGCAGTCCGGACTCTGTTTCCATCCAGATACGCGAGCCGCCACCGCCACAGCACATGCTGTATTCCCTGTTGTCATCGTAGTCCATGCGCTGTAATTCAGGCACCGCCTGCAGAAGTTGCCGCGGCTCTTCATAGACATTATTGTGTCTCCCCAGGTAGCATGGGTCATGATAAATTACTTTTTTGGCAAGGGGAGTGTTAAAGGCGAGTTTACCCTCTTTAACCAGTTGAGCCAGCAGTTGAGTATAGTGAATGACCTCAAACTCAGCACCAAACTCAGGATATTCCTGGGTGAAAGTATAATAGCAGTGTGGAGAAGTGGTAATGATCTTTTTAACACCTTTGGACTGGAAAAGGTTTATGTTGTGTTCTGCCAGGCCGGCAAATTCCTCTTCAGCACCGATTTTCCTGGTAGCTTCCCCACAGCATTTTTCTTCATTGCCGATAATGCCGAAGCTTATGCCGGCTTGCTGTAGCAATTGGGCAGTCGCACGAGCAATTTTTTGGCTGTCAAAGGCCGACGTACAGCAAACATAAAGTAGGTATTCATGGTCTGCAAAGGTAGGTACGTCAATGTCTTTTGTCCAGGATGTTCGCTGCTCAGCATCCTGTCCCCAGGGGTTACCGTTGCTGCTTATGCTTCCCACCACAGCTTTAAGGTTTTTGGGTATGCCGCCGGTTTCAGCCACAATAGAACGCATGGCTCTTACCACGTTCACAATGTTTACTCCCCGCGGACATTTTACAACACACTGGTTGCATGTAGTACAAGCGTAAAGAACATCATCATTTTCGAAACCTTCTATACCCATGCGTCCCATGTGCAGCATTTTTCGAATTATGAATTCACTTTCTTTCTCCATTTTGCCCCAGGGGCAACTTCCGGCACACATACCGCACTGTAAGCACAGGGTAATATCATCGCCACCCATTTCCTGGATAATTTCACGAACTTCATCAAAGTAAGTAACAGCCTCCATTTGGAGCTCCTCCTCCCGCACATAATAAGTCAGATTTATCTAACCTAATTTGCATTGTTATACTTAGCATTCGCCGAAATTTTTATAGTTTCCTGCTTTGTAAATTGTAAAAATTCTAATATTTTTCAGAAAGAGGCCGTGTGGTTGTAGGGTTAGTACCTCTTAGAGGGAAATTCAGCCTAAATTATCTGGGTTGTCCCAGTCGCGAGCCATTGTGTGAAGCAATATCTCAACAGATTTCTCCGCCAGTAGGGATGCATCAAAACAATCAGGGTCAATTACCTGCTGGATGGCAAATCCCTCCAAAAGGCCAACGGTAAGACCGGGTACGTAATCCAGCGCCTCTTCCTTAAATGTGCCCATATGGACACCCTCCTGGACAATCCTATGTATAAAATCTCTGTATAATTTAAACTGCTCCTTCATTTTATCTCTTACATCCGGCTGTTTGGTGCCCTGAACCCAAAAGTCATAAAAAACTGTAACTAGGTCAGCTCTTTCTCTTACCACTTGTTTTTGGTATTTAAATAATGTTTTTAAGCGTTTCACGGGGTTCTTTTCAAAGGTTATTTTGTTTAGCGCACCTTCCAGGTATTCTTGCAGCGACCAGGCAAGTAGTTCATTGAGTAGTTTTTCTTTGGTTTGGAAGTAATAATGAATAACTCCCTGGCTGATTCCCGCCTCCCTGGCTATATCTTTCATTCTTGTACCGTTAATGCTTTTTTGTGCCACACAGCGATATGCAGCTTGCAAGATTTGCTCTCGCCTTATTTCTTCCATACCTACCTTGGGCATTTAATCATTTCACATCCTAAACTGAGTTGTTAAAATAACTTAATTATAACATAACCAGTCCAGTTGGGCATATTTCCATCCTAGCAGGGGAATATCCGTAGTTGTAGAATATAACAGTATAACAAGTATTAAAACTTTTGAGGTGGTGACTTTTTGACCATGGCGGAAAGAAAAAAAATTGCCATTTTGGGTGGTCCAGGCACCGGCAAGACAACTCTTTGTAAACAACTGGATGTTGACTACAGTCTGGCTGGTTATGTGAGCAGCGTTTGCTTGGAATTTGCCCGGTCTTATATTTCTCATTATGGAGTCCCGGTAAGTATTTTTGAACAATTTCTACTTTATGAAGGGCAGAAAAGAAGGGAAAAGGAACTTAATTACTGTGACATTATCTTTTGTGACAACGCAACCATTCTAAATTATGTTTACGGTTTAATGTCAGGGAATTTAAAAGATCCCAAAGAAGTGTATGCACTGATGAAGTTGTATGAGTGGGCAATGAAAGACCTGCCCGGTTATGAGGTATTTTATATACCGAGGGAGTTTAGCATGGATAAAGATGGCATCAGGTACCAGGACGAAGAATTTGCTGAAATAGTTGATACAAAAATAAGGAATTTCTTAGATATTATGAATGTCCCTTATACAATTGTAACGGGGGATATGGATACCAGGGTGCAGATGGTAAAAGATAAAATAGGTTTTGAAAATAAGAGAACTCCATCTGCATAAAGGACATAAAAATAAATGCCGGCAGGCATTTATTTTTTTTGGGGCAGGAAAACAATGATATAAACTAGAATAAGTGAATATTCATTCATTAGGGAGAGGAGGTATTGTGCGGTGGAAAACAATCAAAGATTGTTTGAGATAGTTAACATTGGGAATTTGGAATTAAAAAATCGCATAGTGATGCCGGCCATGCACCTTGGATACTGCAACCAAGGATATGTAACTGATCAACTGACTAATTTTTATTATCAGCGCTCACAGGGAGGTGCCGGCCTTATAATTGTCGGGGGATGTGCCGTTGACGAACACGGATACGATAATATGATCCGTGTGGATCACGACAAATTTATGCCGGGACTGAAAATGCTCGTGGACAATGTGCATGACGGTGGGGCTAAAATAGCTGCCCAGCTTTACCATCCGGGCCGTTATTCAGCCTCCTTTATGCACGGAATACAACCTGTCGCACCATCGGCGGTTGCTTCAAAAATTACCCGGCAGGTGCCCCGAGAATTAACAATGAAGGAAATCGAAGATATAGTGAATGGTTTTGCTCTTGCAGCATCCAGGGTTAAGGAATCCGGGTTTGACGCGGTGGAGGTTATCGGCAGTGCGGGATACCTGGTGTCACAGTTCCTGTCGCCCATCACAAACCGGCGTAATGATAAATACGGAGGGGACTTGGAGCGGCGCATGAGGTTTGGCCTTCAGGTTATGAACAGTATTCGCGCCGAAGTGGGCGCGGACTACCCGGTAATCTTCAGGATTTCCGGTAATGAGTTTATGGCCGGAGGAAACACCACTGAGGAAATGGCGATATTTTGCCGGCGTTTAGAAGAAACCGGGGTAAATGCCCTCAATGTAACCGGCGGGTGGCACGAAACGAAGGTTCCGCAAATTACTATGGGGGTACCACGGGGGGCCTTTGTTTACTTGGCAAAAGCTATTAAAGACGCCGTGCATATCCCGGTGATAGCATGTAATCGCATTAATGACCCCGTGTTGGCTGAAGAGATTCTACAGGATGGTTTGGCTGATATGGTGGGTATAGCCAGGGGGCTAATTGCTGATCCAGAGTTGCCGCAGAAGGCAAAGGAGGGGCGGCTGGAAGATATTTGCAAGTGTATTGGCTGCAACCAGGGCTGTTTGGACGCCGTGTTTAACCTTTCCGAAGTGAGATGTACCGTAAATGCCCGTGCCGGGCGGGAAGAAGAAACTGCTATCAAGCCGGCTACCCAAATAAAAAAAGTTTTGGTCATCGGGGGTGGTCCTGCCGGGATGGAAGCAGCCCGGGTTGCCGCGCGGCGAGGCCATAATGTAACCCTATGGGAAAAAGAGAGTCATACCGGCGGTCAGTTAAATATAGCCGGCGTACCACCGGGGAGAGAAGAGTTCAAAACACTGGTACACTATTTAAAGACCCAACTGCTAAAGGAAAAAGTAAAAGTAGAAAAGGGAAAGGAAGCTACGGTAGTGAATGTGCGGGAATTTGGTGCAGACGTGGTACTGGTTGCCACAGGTGCCGTACCGATGACACCTGCAATAACCGGGGCTGATAGAACCAATGTGGTCCAGGCCTGGGATATATTGTCCGGTAAAGCCGTGGCAGGCAAAAAGGTTGTGATCATAGGCGGGGGCGCGGTAGGTTGTGAAACGGCGCTTTTTCTGGCCCGAAAGGGAGCTTTAAGCCCGGAGCAGCTGCACTTTTTGGCACTAAACGGGGCGGAAACCCCGGAAAAACTTATAGCACTGGCTAATAAAGGGAACAAAGATATCACAGTGTTGGAAATGCAAAATCAGGTAGGAGCAGATATCGGTGTTTCCACCCGGTGGACCATTCTGCAGGAATTACGCCGCTACGGGGTAAAGGCTGTGTCTGGTGCAAAGGCCCTTCAGATCGGTGACGGCAACGTGGTAATAGAAGGCAGTGCAGGCCAAGAGGAAGTGTTTGCCGATACAGTGGTTCTGGCTGTGGGCTCGAGTCCGGAAAATACACTATTTACAGAAATCAAAAGGAAATTAATCGGTGTTCACTTGCTGGGAGATGCGAGTAGGCCCCGAAAAGCCTTTGATGCTATACACGAAGCGTATGAACTGGCAATGAGTATTTAAATGAAAAAACATACTCAAGGGTGCCAGTCCCTTTTCTAAGACTCCCACTTCTTATAAGTGGGAGTTTGCACTTTTTTGCTTCAGGTGGGGTTGAATCCCCACCTGAAGCCCTGATGTTCAGCCTTAGCTGAACGTGTTCACTCTGAGAGTCTAATTACCATTATAAATAGCCTGTATACGAGGATCTTTAAAAGCTTTTTGCATTGTTTCAAGCATTTCCGGGTTGGCCATAATGTCAATCATGGACTGTTGCAAAGCAGGGTCGGACATGATTACTACCATATCATTTCTGACTTCGTCGGAGGCCATAATGCTCACCATTGTTTCACGCATCTCTTGGGAATGCATCATATCAATGAATGTAGATTGCATATCCTCCGAGCTCATAATGGCAGTCATTTCATCCAAATATTCAGGGGAACTCATGTAACTACTCATTTCCATAAAGTTGTTTTGAAAGTACTGATTCATTTGTTGTTGGTCCATCATAGTATTGCCCATTTGGTTTGACTGACTACACCCGGAAGCAACAAAGGTAATAAACATAAAGACCAAAATTAAACTTAGTTTTTTCACGGTATTAACCTCCTCAATATTAGCTAATTATTAATCTGATTTCTAAGACTCCCACTTTTATAAGTGGGAGTTTGCACTTTTTTTCTTCAAGGTGGGGTTGAATCCCCACCTGAAGCCCCGATGTTCAGCTTTAGCTGAACGAGTTCACTCCCCTGGCAAGAGCTTCCATCACCCACCCCTTTATCCAAAAAAATAACTGTATTTGCATGATGTATTAAATTTCGACATTAATTGTGTATCTCCCTTTTGCTTGCGAGTGAAATCATGGTAAAAAGTTAAATATTTGTGCTGCTTTCGTATAAAGTTTGTAAATTTGGTTTTGTAGTCTAATCTTAGCAGAAAAATAATTGTCATAATTTAGCTCTGCAATATTTTTTGGGGGGGTGGAATTAAAATTTATAAACCTGAATTTGCAAAATGAAATAGAGAGGTGAGAAGTTGAGATCTAGAAAAATTCGTACCATTTTGGCCGTTTTTCTTGCCTTGAGCCTGTTTATGCCACAGATTGTTTTAGCCGCGGAGACCGGTCAATCAACTGGAGAATTGAATACTGTAGTAGAAAGTGTTTATAACACAGTACCGGATGCAGTATACCAGGAAGAGGATTCCGTTTCCGGAGATACTTATGAGGATAAAGTTAATCAACCTCTTCCGGAAATAACTGTAACAACCCTTGACGGCGAGCCCCTATCTGAAACTGATATTATGAGCATTGAAGCCGGCACTGTTCTAGTGGTTTCCGTTGACGGAGATATTGTGAAAATCACTATTACATGCAGAATAGGCGATATAGAATCAGTGCAAGAATATGTTTATAGTCCCGTAGAACATACCATCGTGTTGCCCGGAGAACACAAAATGACAGTTACTGCCGAAGATTCATCAAGTAATCAGGACAATAAAACAATAGACTTGCATGTTGAGACCCCGGCAGTAACCTTTACCTCTGATTCCGAGACCGGTGCTGTAGATACCGATAATGTATATTATTACCGGGGTTCTGATTCTGACAGTGATACACTATCCTTTGAACTATCTAACCTAGCACAGGGGAGTAGGTATGGGTTAGAATTCGGTTATCTCGATGCAGACGATGAACTTATAGTTTCCGGAGCAGTTTACGACGGTGTGCTTTACGGTGAGGAAACCAGTGCAGGGACCTACATGTTTTCCACGCCAATAATGAACGATAATAATAACAGCATGCACCCGTTATGGGTCCAATTGAATAATGAAATGCACCCGGACCAGCCCAGTGACCCGTTTCCAATAAGTGACGGCGACGGAGCGGATGGTGAGGTTGATGACGGGAATGATTCCTACGTCAATGTAAATGTGCCGGACACACTGGTGGATGCAGGGTATGAAACAAAAGATTTGTCCGGTGAGGATGATTTGACCAGTATAAGCGACTTTTATTTCAGTAACGAATACGGTAAGATTGAATTTGCGGGTGAGGTGGACATCCTTTCCTATCTTGAAGCCTATAAACAGCTCGATGAAATAACTATAAACATTAAAAAAGGCTCCATTATATTTGATACAGAAAATGATGTTCTTGCTCAGTTGGCCCAAAAAGATTCCACGGTAACCATGTACGATTTGACACACCTGTCTGTTCCTAATGTCAGGGTATATGATGAAAATAACGAGGAATTAGAAGATGTTGTAGATACAGAAAATACGAGTTATGACAGTGACGAAGGAATACTTAATTTTGTTGCCAATCATTCCGGAGAAGAGTACTTTGCCCGTTACGAAGCAAATTATGCACCAACGGTAGAAAATGAAATTCCTGATCAGGAATTTCAGATGGGCGAAGAAATTGAGCTAGACCTGGGGGCCGTTTTCAATGATGCTGACGGGGATAAGCTTAACTATACAATTGAAAACAGTACCCCTGATAAGGTATCAGTAACGGCCAGTGAAAACGCCCTTACTCTCGTGCCCGTTTCTCCAGGCGAATCAACCGTAACTGTAACCGCAGGCGATGGAAACGACAGTACTGTGGCTGATGAATTCGAAGTACAGGTTAACCCGTCAGAAAACAGCGATAACAACGACAGTAGCGACAACGACAATAGTAACGGCAACGATAATAATAATGACAGCGACAGTAATAACAATAATAACAGTAATAATAGCAGCGATAATAATAATAGTGGGAACGGTGGCAGCCAAGACGGGGATGCAACCGGTACGGAGAAGAATGATGGTAGTATTAATCTCTCCGATAACACCGAAACGAACATTGAAGTTGATGCAGACGGCCGTACTGTGGTTACGGTGCGGTTAGATGAACAGTCTGAAGTTGATTACATTAAAAACATTGAGGGTATCGAATTGGTTGTCATAGAAGTTACCGAGGCGGCGGACACGGTTAGAACAAAGATCCCCAGCGGCGTTATTGACAATCTGGCTGCCGGAGGGGTACAGATCGAAATCAGAACGCCTGTTGCTAACTACACTGTTCCGGCACAGGAGCTGCTGGTGCAGGTGAAAAAAGTAGCTGCACGGCTGGGCGTGGATATCGGCCAGGTGGAAGTTACTGTTGTTTTAGAAAGAATAGGTGAGCTCCGGACCAAAGAAATAGGCAATGCCGTTGCCGCGCAAACTAACGGAAGAATGTTAATACAGCCCGTGGAATTCCGTATTGAGGTTACAGCCGGTGATGAGACAGTGGAAGTAAACTCTTTTGGCAGTTATGTCAATAGAAGTATGGTATTGCCAGATATCAAAGACATTGATGGGGTTTTTGGGATGGTAATGCGTGACGGAAAACTCAATCATATTCCCACTCGTTTTGTCCCTGAAAACGGTGGAATCCGGGCTGTGCTCTCAAGTAGAACCAACAGCACTTACACAATAATAGCAAACGAGGCAGACTTTAGAGATATCGCCGGACACTGGGCTGAAAATGACATCAAATTCATGGCCGCCGGCTTAATGGTGAAGGGCATGGGTGATGGCAAATTCATACCATCGGGTAAGGTGACAAGAGCCGAATTTGCCGCATTTTTGATGCGTGCTCTGGGCATGGAAGAAAAGACAACAAACGCCGGTTTTAAAGATGTTTCTTCTGATGACTGGTATGCAGGAGTGGTAGCAAGCACGGTGGATGCAGATCTGGTTAGTGGTTATCCGGAAAATCAGTTCAAGCCTAATGCTAAAATTTCAAGGCAGGAAATGGCTGTAATAATCACGCGTGCACTTGACATGATGGGATTTGACGCCACATCGAGTGAGGAAACGCCGAATAATCCAATTGACGCATTTTCTGATAGTAGCGCTATAGATGAATGGGCTGAAGACTCCGTAAAAGTTGCGGTACAGGCCGGAATAATGAAAGGTATGTCCGGTGGCAACTTTAGTCCGGACAGCAATGCCACTAGGGCCCAAGGCGCGGTAGTAATTAAGCGTATGATGGACACAATTGGATTACAGTAGCATGTAAAAAGGAACCGGTTTTTTCCGGTTCCTTTTATGTTTTGAGGACATAACTTCTTATTCAATGGATTTTTTTTTCGGTGTTAGTAGTTGATTTAACAGTATTCTTGTGTTTATGGTCATGGGAATGGTTTCCGTGTTTGCGCATCATAAACAAATGCATCAAGGGACACAATAACAGAATCGCCCACAAGAAAAGATCCTCCAAAAAATATCACCCCTATCGAAATAGTAACAGCAACCTTTTACAAAAAGATGGCCTATATTTAAACAATGTTTAACAAAACCGGTACTCTTGCCGGGATGCGGTGCAAACAAGCATCCGGGTTTTTCTATGTATTTAAATGCCAGTTTTTACAAGCTATAACGTTTTCAATATACCCCCCTAAAAAAAGACAGGGGTACGAACATCTAACAGTAAAGGAGGTGAGTCCCAACACCACCAGTACCGATAAGACATAAGGAGGAAATGACATGAAAAGAAAACTAAGACATATTATCCCCTCGCTGGCTGTGTTATTTTTATTAATAGGAATGTTCACCATGGTGGTTTCTCCAGCACCGGCCTCAGCCGCCACTACCATTACCTTAAGTGTATCTGTTGATCCAGGTGATATTGATCAGGACCTGTTATATAGTTTTATAGATAAAATCATTGACGATTATAATCTCAATGCCGATAAAGTTATCATTAAGTTTGCAGACGGAACTGCTACCGAATATAAGCCCGGTTCTACTCCGGTTCCTGAGCCACAACCAGTTCCAGAACCGGAACCCGAACCTCAACCAGAACCTCAACCAGAACCTCAACCGCAACCTGAGCCACAGCCGGATCCTGGCGAAAGTAATACGGGTTCCGTCAGTATGAATGTGGATGAACAAAAAATGCTTGAACTTGTTAATCAAGAACGTGCTAGGGTGGGGTTGCCCGCGTTAAAAGCTAATTTAGAATTAGTCCGTTTGGCACGCCTTAAAGCACAAGATATGATCAATCTTGGGTACTTTAGCCACACTTCACCTACTTACGGATCGCCATTCGATATGATAAAGTCCGCTGGCATTAGATATTGGTACGCTGGTGAAAACTTGGCCGGAGCTTATAGCGTAGAAGTTGCTCACAATTCCTTAATGAACTCCGAAGGGCATAGGGCCAACATTTTAAATTCTAACTTTAAGGAAGTGGGTATCGGTGTTGTAGATGGCGGCCCTTATGGAAAGATGTTTGTTCAGTTATTCATTGGTTAATCAAAATAATATAAGTTTAAAAATACCGGACTTTATATAGAGTCCGGTATTTTTTCTGATACACCGCCTGTTGAAAAAAATAAAACCCTCGGCACCTGGAAGAGATGCCGAGGGTTTTATTAAGCTTTACTTTTCTTGTGGATTTATGTATAATGAGCAGTACGACTATGTTATTTAATTTTATACATACTTTAAATAATTATACCACATGCTTATGGTAATGTCAAGGGTAGCTATTTAATTTGAAAAGCAATTCAATGGCCGGCCTTAAATTTTTAGAAAGCGGGGAATCAGTATGTGCGCTCTAGGGTCACAAGTACCCTTTGCATACCGCAGCAAACATGATTTTCCGGCAAAACTCACCGAATGGGTCGGGCAGGTGTTCTATGATGTTTTGCCGGAGCATGGCTATGAAATACGTGAGGAACAAATCTATACGGCGTTTCAGCTTGCCGAGGCCGTGGGCAAGGGAAAAGTGCATTTCGCTGAGGCAGGACTGGGTACCGGTAAAACTTTTGCTTATTTACTTACTGCCGTTGCTTATGCCCGTTTTAAGGGAAAGCCTGCCTTAATCGCCTGCGCTTCTACAGCACTTCAGGAACAGCTGGCCGGGCCCCAAGGAGATATTGAAAAGCTGTCGCGCCTGCTGGGTCTGGACATCGACGCCCGCATGGCCAAGGATCTACGCCAGTATATTTGTGACGTAAAGGTAAACCGATTTCATAACTCGACTTGTGAGCAGCCAGATCCAGCGCTAACCAATTTACTGGACTGGGCAGGCGAGACTGACCGGGGTGAGCGCTCCGAGATGCCCAGCGTGCCGGACCGGGTGTGGACACAGGTAGCCTGGGATGAGGCCATGCCCTGCGACACATGTTCGGTGCGGGGGTTCTGTAAGCTGGTGAAAGCGAGGGAATATTACCGACCGGCCCTGGACCTGATCGTATGCGACCACGGCATCTTCTTTGATGACCTATGGACGCGAGATGTTCGGGTCGCTGATGGCAAACTGCCCCTTTTGCCAGGTTATTCGGCGGTTATCTTTGATGAAGGACACAAAGTGCCGCTTCCGGCAGCGCTAAGGGCGGGCCGGCAAGTGGTTAAGAAAGAAATTGACAGTATTGTCTCCTCCATTGAGCAAGTCCAGGGTGCCAGAACGTCATTAATCTCTATTGCTTTAGCAATGGATGTAGCCACCTCGCGTTTTTTCAGTCTTCTATATCATTCGGCGACTGCGGATGAACGAACTGACCGGCTGACCGTGATAGTAAGTGATGAACTGCTTAAAGCAGCAGATACATTGCGGCGCGCTCTTGACACCTTATATTTCGAATTACAAAGTGAGCAAGAGCTGCACCTTCAGTCTCTTTCCCACACGTGGTTACAAGCGTCTGAGGCGGTAGTGGAAAGGGCGACGACAGCCCTGAACCGGTTTTGCCGGAATAGGGGTAAGGAGGTTATCGCCTGGGCCGACCGGGTTGACCAGTGTTTCTGGGTTGTACCACGAGATCTCACCGGAATGTTAAATAAGCACCTATTTGCCAAGGGATTTCCCATGGTGTTTTCTTCCGCAACTTTGAGGACCGGGGGAGATTTTAGTTACTTTGCACGTACTCTGGGCTTGAAGGAGTTTTCAAGCTCATCAGTGGACAGTTCCTTTGATTATGAGGAGCAGGTTTTAGTCCATCTGCCTCAATCACTAACCAGCGGTGACCAAGAAAGCTGGTTTGCAAAGGCTTTAAAACAATTGGCTTATTTGTTGCGATTGGCTAAAGGGCGGGCGCTGGTGCTAACCAATGCGCCATCTGATGTGCAAAAAATTCGTACGGGAATTAAAGACTACCGTCTGCCCTATAAATTTCTTTGGGAAGATAGTGCAGACCGGGGATACCTGGTCCGAAGATTTCGGGAAGAAGTCTCGTCGGTGCTTGTTGGCTCCGGGTTTTGGGAGGGAATTGACGTGCCTGGTGAAGCACTGTCCCTGCTGGTGATCTGGCGGCTACCTTTTCCACCACAGGACCCGCTGCTGGAAGCACGGAAGCGTGAGGCGCAGGAGCAAGGGCTGGATCCAGTGACTGCGGTTGACTATCCTGAAATGGGCCTGAGATTAAAACAAGGGTGCGGCAGGCTTATTCGGACACGGGACGATCGGGGTGCTATAGTTATCCTGGAACCGGTGTTGGGTACCCCATGGGAGCAGATTGTGTTGGGAGCTCTGCCGGCGGGAGCTAAAGTTGTCCAAAATTTTGAAGCCCTCTCGACTATTCGGCCCCGCTCTACCTCTGAGGTTGCACACCCTGTGCGGGCAACCGGCCAATCTAACTCTTCATAATTAAAAGGGTTGCTGGAACTGCCACCGAACTTGATTTATGTACCGGTGGCTTTCCACACAAATAATTACCACTTGAACAAAAGGCCCAGACCTGGTAAGATTACTTCTTGCCGGCACAAAAACCGGCATTAACAAAAAAGCAAGCTGGGAAACAATTACCACTTGCCAAACAGCAACAAACCGAGTATAATTAATTCTTGTCGGCGCCAAACAGCGCTGGTAAAAAACGGTCTTTGAAAACTAAACAGTGACAATGGTTTTTTAAATAGAAACACCTCGTCAAGCGCGAGTAAAAGTAATAAGTGAGAAAGAGATTAAACTCTTTATATAATCTTTTATGGAGAGTTTGATCCTGGCTCAGGACGAACGCTGGCGGCATGCTTAACACATGCAAGTCGAACGGGGTTGCTCATCGAAATCCTTCGGGATGGACATGAGTATACCTAGTGGCGGACGGGTGAGTAACGCGTGGATAACCTGCCCAAAAGACTGGGATAACACCGGGAAACCGGTGCTAATACCGGATAAGCTCTTTAATACA